>DATGGW010000435.1:0-12290 GCA_035308345.1 Ktedonobacteraceae bacterium
ATAGTGGGCGAGATTGAGCCGCGCCTGGAACCCCTGGCGGAGCAGGCGCGCCGCGCTATTGAATTTATGCGACTTAACAGCGAACTGCAGGAGGCGCTGCTGACCTGGTATGCCCTGCAATGGAGACGCCTGCGCGTCACAAAAGAGCAGGCGGTAGAAGCCGAGCAGGCAATGGCGCAAAATGTGCAGCGCGTGGAAGAGTCGGTGCAGGCTGCCGAGCAGCGAAAGGAAGCTCTGCGTCTCAGGAGACAGGAGGCTCAGGCCGGTATTACGCGGGTGCGCGAGGCGTATAATGAGGCCAACGCCGCTGCGCAGCATGTCGAGCGCGAGATTGCCGTCAGCCAGGAACGCGTTGTGGGCCTGGAACGGCAGCAGGACGAGCAGCGCCAGGAGGAGTTGCGCCTGCGCGAGAGCCTGGCTGCCGCCCAAAGGCAACTCATCGACCTGGAAGAACAATGCGACCTGGCCGATGAGGCTATCGATAACGATGCCGCCGCGCTGGCTGTGATGGAGGCACAGGTTGCGAAGGCGCAAAAAGAATTTGAGATGGACGAGCGACGCCTGCGTTCGGCTCAGAGCGAGCTTATCCAGGTGCAGGCGCGCCTGGGAGCCAGTCAGTCCGACCTGGGCAGACAACAGAAGCACCTGGGCGAGCGAAACCGCGTGCTGGCTGCGCGGCGCGACACCATCGCTCAATCCCAACAGATGATCCGCGACCTGGAAACTCGCCTGCTCGCAGAGCGCGCCCAACTCGACAGCGCGCGCCACGAAGAGCAACAAATCACGCTGCGCAGGCAGACCATTAACCGGGCCATAAGCGATGCGCAGCAGGAGATCGAACGTTTCAAGCAGGCATTGAGCGAAGCGGAACGCCAGCGGCGCACCGTCTCAGATCGACTGAATATGCTTAACAACTGGCGCGCTAGCCTCAGCGGCTATAGCGATGGTGTGCGCGCTCTGCTGCGCGCTCCAGAGGGCAAACTGAGCGGTTTGCTCGGTCCCGTCCCGCAGCTCGGAATTGCGCCTGCCGGTATGGAAAGCGCGCTGGAGGCCGCGCTCGGTCCTTATTTACAGGCGGTGGTGGCGCAGACCTTCGAGGATGCGCGTCTCTGCCTGGATTACTTGCGGCAGAACCGCGCAGGCAAAGCTATGCTAATCTGGCTCGATGACGCGGCGCGCCAGCATGACAATGGCTCGCGAGCGGAGGAGACTGCGTTCGATGAACTGCTGAGAGACGCGCCCGGACTGAAGGTGAAGATCAAAGGGCTGGCATGGCGATTAATACAGTGCGAGCAGCGCTACGTCTCACTCTTTCAACGCATGCTGCGCGGCATTGTAATTGTGGATGATCTTGAGACAGCGCGCGCGCTGCTTGACCTCATTTATCAGAAACGGCGAGCGCATGCCGGGTATAGTCTGCGAGCGCTGGTGACATTGAGTGGCGAAATGCTGCACGCACATGGCTGGCTGGCGGGTGGCGGCAGCAAAGATGGTGGTCAACAGGGTTTGCTGGCCTATGAACGCGAGCTGCGCGAATTGCCCCGTCAACTGGAAGAGCACGTGGCTTTGATTAACCAGTTGAACGGCAAGATAAGCGAGGCGCAGCGCGGCATGGAGGCACGCCGCGTCGAGCAGAGCGCGGTTGATAAAGAGTTACAGAAAAACGCCAATCACATCAACGAATGCAATAAGGCGCTGACCACTACACAGCGTGAGCTTGATCGCGTCCAGACAGAGTTGCGACTGGCGCGATCTATAGAGCAACAACTGGCTGCCGAACTTGCCGGGCTGGAGCAGGAAGTGCAGGCCGCGAGCGAGCGAGTGCGCGCGCATGAGAAATCACAACGCGAAATGACGGGACTGGTCGAAGAACTCCAACGCGAGGTTGAGGAACGCACGCTGCTATTTCGTCGCCAGCAGGACGAACTGGGCAGGGCGCGCACTTCCCTTGCCGTCAAACGACAGGAGGCGAAGTCGCTGCGACAACAACTGGCGGCGCAGCAGACAGCGGCACAGGATTTGAAAGCGCAAATCGAGCAGCGAGAGGCGCGTTTGCAAGACGCCGGGGCTCAGTTCCAGGCGTTGCAGACTATTATTACCACGCATCGCGCGCAGTTGGAACAGGCGCAAACGCGCGCGCAGGGGCTTACGCATGAGCTGCAGGCATCCGAAGCGAGAGCTGCTGAACTCGATCAGCAGATGCTTGCCCTAGAGCAAGAAATCTTGCAGATTCGGCAAACTCTCAATGAGTTGGAGGTAGACTACCGCCGCTGCCTGCTGGATAGCCAGAAAGCGCGAGATGCTGTCGATGCCCTGCTGGAACAATTGCAAGAAGAAATGAGCATGTCCGACCCCGGCGAGCTGGCGCGCTATGCCGCTGGAGCCGATCTCGCTTTGGAAGCAATCGAGGAAAGTAGCGAGAGCGAACGAACGATGAGCTCCGGTGGTGTTACGGTGCTTTCAGAAGAAGAGGAAACACAACTGCGCAAGCTCCGCCGACGCGTGGATACGCTGCGCAGCCGCCTCAAGGCCCTGGGAGGCAGCGATCCCGATGCGCCACGCCAATACGAGGAGACACGCACGCGCTTTGAGTTTCTCAGCACGCAAATTGCCGACATGGAGCAGGCGGCGCTGCACCTGCGCGTCATCATCGGCCAGTTGGACGCCACCATGGCACGCCAGTTTGAAACCACTTTCCAGGCTGTCAACGACCGTTTCCGCGAGCACTTTACCACCCTGTTCAATGGAGGACATGCCCGGCTTGAATTGATCGCCGCCAAAAATGATAACGATGATGAGGGCGCGCCACATACTGAAGTCTCTGCCATGCCAGCCGGGGTCGAGGTAATCGTGCAACCTCCCGGTAAGAAGGTGCAGGACCTTTCACTACTCTCCGGCGGCGAACGCGCGCTGGTTTCAGCTGCGCTGCTCTTTGCGCTGTTAGAGATCAATCCACCTCCATTTTGCCTGCTGGATGAAGTGGATGCAGCCCTCGACGAATCGAACGTGTCTCGTTTTTGTGAAATATTGAAACGCCTTGCGCAGCGCACTCAGTTTATTGTTATTACGCACAATCGTGTTACCATGATTGCTGCCCAGGTCATATATGGCGTCTCGATGGGCAGCGATAGCATTTCGCGGTTACTGTCTTTGAGACTCGAGGAAGTTCCGGTAGCGGGTGATCGCTAGAAACGAATAGCGTGCGTTAAGGCATGGAAATGGATAAGATAGATGCAAACGCTAATACCTCCTTCCAAACAACGCTTTTCCCGTCCCCGCGCCTGGTTGAGAAGCCGGGCAGGGCGCATCGTCATCCCACTTATCGCGCTGCTGTTGGGTATCGCGATTGGCATCGGCTCGCTCTTCCTGTACGGACTATCAGGTGATGGACAGGTATTACAAGTCCCTGCGCCTGGCAAAAGCGATATCACCATTGAGGTGGATAAAGCATTTATTACCAGCCTGGTAACGATGAAACTGCGCCAGTCGGGATTGCCTGGCACTGCTGAAAATATCCAGGTTGACCTCGCCAATGGCGATCAGTTGACCATTAACGGGGATGATATGTTTAGCCTGATGCTTATCAGTGTCAGCAAGCATTTTACCATTGTTGTCCAACCCTATATCAGTAATTGTGTGTTACAAATACACGTTATTCATGCGGATGTCAGCAGCATCCCTGTGACCGGGTTTGCCCAGGCCTTCGAGTCAAACATTAACCAGCAGTTGCAGCAGAAACCAGGCAATCTACCTCAAGGATTCCAATATTGTACAACTGGCGTGCGTACTGCTACGCCTGGCATGTTTATAACCTATGCGGCGCTTCCAACCCAGTGAGGTACTCTTGTTTTTAATTCTGCTTTAGCGTTCTTAAAAATTAAGAGCTAAGAAGGATAGAGGACGGATATTCGCGCCACACGGGCCGCGTCAAACAGGTTGGCCCGCCCTCGGCCTTGAGCGAAATCTCGTTGCCGCGGTAGGTCATGACCTCACAGCCTGCCTCTTCGAGCAGGCGCTTTGTTAGAGGGTTGCCTTCAAGCATCAGACATTTACGCGGAGCCAGCGCAAGCACATTGCTAGCCATGGTAGCATATTCCACTTCGGGAATTTCAAGCAAATGAAAATCGCGTCTATGTAATTCCTGCCAGAATGGAACCGCCATTAAAGGGGGATAGACAACGGCGGTTTGATAATCCACGATGCTTATCATCGAGAGCAGGTGCAGGCATGCCTCCGGTCCGGTGTAGTATGGCAGCTCTACCGGAATCACTGTTACGCCAATAGCGGCCAGAATCTCGCGCAGTTGGCGTAAACCCTCGGCATTGGTGCGAAAACCCAGTCCCACTGCAAGTGTGTCGTGGTCCACCCATAGCAGATCACCGCCCTCGGCGCGCGCCTCTCCATGCAGGGTTGCCTTGATAGGAATGCCCAGTCTCTCATATGTGCGCGCCATGGCTGCCTCTTCGCCGCGCCTTTTCTCTTTGCCCATGCTCAAAATGATCGCGCCGTGGTCGGTGACGAGCGAAGGGTCGAAAGCAAAGATGGCGTCGGCGTAATCGGGCAGGTATTCGTCGTGATAGATCACTTCTGCCCCACTCTTGCGCAGCATGTCAGTCAGAGCATCGTGCTCCTCTTGCGCAATCGGCAGGTTGGGACGTCTGCTGTAATGCCATGCCTGCGGGTCGGCAGCGCCGAAAGCCTGGTCGGGGCGTTTTACAATCACGGTGCGCAGCGGTGATAACATATCCTGGCAGCCGTATCGTCTGGTCATGCAAATAAACTCCTTCGGGATGTTGAATGTCATCGCTCGATGACGAGTATAGCATATCTCGATGAAACTTTTTCCCATTTCCGTAAGTGCTAGAGGTAGATTTTTCAGTGAGCGGCGTGATTTACAATGCCGGAGGTTATGTCGGGATGCTAATCGTTCAGAAAAGGAGATATTGTATGCGTAATCAAAGAGCGTGTTTGGTGATTAACCCCAGGGAGGGACAGAACCTTGCAAAGCTTACCGCCATTTTAGCGGTGTTATCGGCGGCAGGTTGGCGTACCGATGTCGCTCTCAAAGAGTACGGTGGGCATTCGATGGAGCTGGCGACCGACGCCGCAAGGCAGGGCTATGATAGGGTTATCGCTTATGGTGGCGACGGGACACTCAACCAGGTCGTCAACGGAGTGATGAATGGCAAGAAAAAAAAGAAGGGCATCGTTGGCGTTCTCCCTGGTGGTACGGTCAACCAGTGGGCGGCTGAGGTTAGTGTCCCGTCTGATCCCGTGAAGGCAGCGCTTACGCTTGTCAGCAGCGAAGCTCGTAAGGTTGATGTTGCGCACGTCGAGGTCGCAGCGCTCACATTCCTTCCAACAACTTCAACAACTCAAGGAGACGAGGAGCAACCCCCAATCCAGGGTATGCCTGATAAAATTGACCAGGTGAAAAAGGTAAAATCTTCTGCAAAAACCAGGCATCATTTTTTGTTGATGGCCGGGCTGGGAATTGACGCTGCTGTTATGGGCCATGTCGACAAAACGCTCAAACAGCAAATAGGCGTTGCCTCTGTTGGCATAGCTGCTGCCGAGAAGGTACCTGAACAGCATGAATTCCCGGTTGAGATAAGCGTAACCGGGAATGAAGGCGGACCAGAGAGAGTCTGGCAGGGTGATGCTTTGCAGGTGATCATAGGAAATACCCGTCGCTACGCTAATGCTGTGGAAATGACATCTGAGGCATCTATTGACGATGGGATGCTCGATGTATGTGTGATTATGGCTGGAGACCCGCTTTCGACTATGCAACAGATTACATCGCTCTTATTGCGGCGCAAGCCTGATAACCAGGATACTCAATTCTTCCGCGGGGCGCACCTCTCTATTCGTGTTCCTGCTTCTATTGGCTTACAGCTGGACGGCACTACAGTGAAACTCAAAGATTATCTGAGCAAGGCCGACAAAGAAGCGCTGCAGCGCGCTGGAGATGAGAAAATTGTCCTGGTTACCTACCAGTTCGATGCGCTGCCTCGTGTCTTAAAAATTGCCATTCCTTCGACATATGATGGGAGTCTTTTTGAGAGATCGCACAACGAGGAGCCATCTCAAACCTCGCAGCAACAGCATGGAGCCGACGACGATGAGAAGCAAGCTGGCACATCTTCTCCGGCAGAGCAGCCATCATATGAATTACCTGTTGGACTGATTGCGCATGGACGCAAAGTGACTGTAGTGGGGGTGGCAAGACATTCTGAGAAGAAATGCGCGTTTATTATAGCAGCCAATACTTCTAAGTCTGGTACCGGTGAGATAGTACCCGTCGCCATACGTATTGACGAGCATACAGTACTGCTGAAGCGAACAGGTGAACCTGCTGCTGCTGCTGATGTGCAGCAGTTGCAAGAAGGTGCGGAGATCGTAGTGGAGGGCAAGAAGAGTAAGCGCGAAGTAATTCGTGCAAAGCGTGCAGTCGTCTAAGATAATAGAAAATGTCTAGAAGGTATATAATGGGGGAAAAGCTGACCATCGTAACATCGTTGGTCAGCAGGGCGAGCGAGAGATGAGTGAGAAAGAGAACTTGAGCGATCACTGGTGGGCGGCGGGAGACATGCCCGTGCGCTATGTCCCCCGCCTGGCTTTCCTTGTTGATGGTCGTATGACCATGCTCGAAATGTGTCTTGCATTTTTATGCGCCAGGCGATCTATCTACATTACGGCCTGGGGGCTAAGCCCGGAAATCTTGCTTGTTCGGGGGAAACACAAATGCGCGGGCTCGGATGGCTCGCCGGAACAAGAAGAATTGCTTACCTGGCTGCGCGCGAAAGGGCTTTCAGAAGAAGAGCTTCACTTCTGGAAAGACTGTAATGAACTGAGTATTATCAACGTATTGAGCCGGGTCGTGAGTAGGGGTGTCGACGTCAGGGTCTTGCTCTGGGATACTTATACCTTTCCTTTTCAGACTCAGCCGAGTCCTAAAAAAGTGCAGGAGGTTCTCGAACCACTTGGGATACGCTGCTTGCTCGATGATAGCCATATGGGCCTCTTGAACCATCCACTCGAAGCGCATCATCAGAAAACGGCCATCGTAGATAGTCGGCTTGCCTTTGTCGGTGGGCTTGACCTGATGGTGGAGAACAGCGGTGATTACGACCGCTGGGACACGAAGGGCCATCCTTTTTATACGCCGCTGCGCCTGGGCAAAGATGGCAAGATGCCGCATAGTTGGCATGACGTTCACATCTTGTTTGAGGGTCCCGCCGTTGCGGATGTCGAACACAATTTTCGCCAACGCTGGAATGCAGTGGTCGAGTTACACGAAGCTCATTCTT
Organism: Ktedonobacteraceae bacterium; assembly: GCA_035308345.1. GTDB lineage: Bacteria > Chloroflexota > Ktedonobacteria > Ktedonobacterales > Ktedonobacteraceae > CF-113. Next base: position 7,314 of record DATGGW010000435.1, read on the forward strand.
CACTTATACTCCCTGAATCCACTTCACAGCTTCCTACTGCTCCCACCAGGGCTGCACATTCTTTACGCGCAAAGAATTCTATTCGCCTGCAAGTGACCAGAACCATTCCGAAAGGAGCGTATAGATTTGCACCCGAAGATGGTATCGCCACCATTCTAGATACATATAAGCGCGCTTTCGCCCAGGCCAAACGCTTCATCTACATCGAGAATCAGTATTTCTGGCGACGGACATTTTTAGGCCTGGAAAATTCAGCATTGGGTCTGCCGCATCCTGATATGGAAGAGTTATTTCACGTGCTGGCAGAGGCGCTGGCGCGTGGCGTAATCGTCACGCTCCTGCTCCCCGATAATCCCAACCTGGGGCGTGAATTTACTGATGATGGCATCAATTATCTGTGGGGACTTGCTCCTCATGCTGTAGCAACGGGAGCGCTGCAAGCATTCACGTTGGCCTCATCTACACGACAGCAAGACCAGGCTTTCTACCGCTCAATTTATGTCCACGGCAAAACGACAATCGTGGATGATATCTGGGCAACCCTGGGTTCGGCGAATCTGAATAACCGGGGAATGCGTAATGATACCGAGATGAATATCGCCCTTATGCAACCTGACCTGGTGCAGCGGCTGCGCATTTACCTGATGACTGAGCATCTCGGTCTGTGTAATGAAGATCAGCTTTTCCAGCTTATCGATGCTCTAGGGCAGGTACAACTCTCTGAGAGCGGCGAGAAAACAGCGCCATCCATGCGTTATCTGAATCGATGGTTACGCCCGTGGCGGCATCCGGACGACTTGCCTGCTGCCAGGCGCATTACAGGTGATATTGGAACGCTCTGGCAAGAATTAGAATCACGACTCGCTGACCCATTCATTGGCCTGACGTTAATTGCTAAACAGGCGAAGGAGAATTTCCTGGCCGTCAAAGAGGGGCGCTCGCTCATAGGCCACCTGCTTCCATACATTCCTCACGACCGCGCGCAGGATTATGGCGTCGAGGTACATCCAGTGAATGGCTGGCTGGATACCTTGCCCAATCCTCCAGCAGAGAATGCTTCAACAGCGTAAAGGAGTTTAGTCGATGGCTTTTCGCGCAACCTGTGTCGCGCCCGACCCGCTTGACTACTTTCTGCTACGGAGCGATAACCTTCGTATTGCCGATATCGTGCTGCGCGAGAATAAGGACCCCAAAGAAATTTTTGCCCATGCGATTCGCGTGGCTACCGGCAGCAAATGGAGCCATTCTGCCATTTTTTACTTGCTGAGTGATCCTGCCAGGGGGTTCAATAATACCTTTCTTATCGAAGCAAAGACGAAAGGTATTCATATGGTGAGCTGGCGCAATGAGATCGTTCCCTATGAGCAATTTACGGTTGGCATCAAGCGCCCTCGTTTGGAGTGGTATGTTGAGACGCCCTATGAGATCGCAAGGCATAACTCAAGTGATCTAGAGGATTGCCCGGGTATTGGCTATCTCAGGCATGTGCGCGGCATTGCGGTGGATCAAATCAATGGCCTCTTTGACCATAAAACTGTCTACGAGCTGGCTGCCCTGTATATTAAACGTGCGGCGGAGCGTCGCCTTGGCGCTATTCCGCAGATCGCAGAGGCGGCTGATGCGCTGGCTGCATTTTTGGAAAAGTGGGATGAGAAAGACGAATCAGTCCACCAGGTGCTCAGATTTATCTGCAGCGGCCTCGTACAATACAGCTTTTTTGAAGCCTTGCGCATTCGCATCGCCAACGATCTCGCCATTCCAGAACATCGAGGAGCCGCAATGAGCAACTTGAGCAATTTGCAGCGGGTCATTTTCCGTCCCGATCCCAAAGGTCTCATCCCCAACTATATCCGGCAGGTACAGGCCGGAGCGCTGGATATAGTCCGGCCTGCTCCTGGTGAAGTACTTGATCTACTCAAGACAGCGACCCCCGCTGATTTCAACAACAGTGACAACCTGGAATGGCGTTATGTTATTCGCAAAGGAGTAGTGTGGAAGATCGATGAGGCTTCCACAGACTACCAGCCACAAAGCCAGGACGAGGTGGACATTCTAGAGATGCTTGGCGAGGAGTGAGTAATTGTGTGTTAGAAAGATCATATCCTGGCACTTACGCACCTTTGCTGATAGCCTCCTGAGGCACATCGACTGCGTAGCTCCCAGTTCTGCTGCCTTTCGCGCCAGTTCATGGGCTTGCCAGATCTCTTCCAGGGTTTCGCCATGCTGGAAGATCAAGGCTGCGTAAAAATAATCATCGGGCGCTCTTACCCCTCTCTGGGCGAGCAGCTCGCTGTAATTGCTAAATGGCTGGAAGCGGCATCGGAGGGCGATCGAGTCCATAGTCAGCAGGATCTAGCAGTGACTTGGCAAACGTATGGCGCAGATCGTGGGGGCCAAGAGGCGAGGCGAGTTTTGCTGCCTGACCAAGCTTCGCACTGATTTCACGAATGTCACGCTCGGCTAGTGGTCCGCGCTGACCGTGAAAGAGATGCCCATCTGGCCAGCGACTCCAGGCAGCAATCTCATTCCACATAACGGCTCCTTGTTATCGGCGCAGTTTGCCGGTCGGGGGTTCCCTGCTCGCGCTCCGGTGGTTTCCTGCATATTCAGCGTAAAGATTGTCGGCCAGCTTGTCCCTGTTCAAAGCGTCCATATCTTCAAATTGCTGAAAGCTACGTTGGTTGGTTGGTTTGGACTCTCAGCAATTAAACCCCCGCCTCCCTGATTATAGGCACTAAGATAGGAGCTAGTGATAAACTGAGCATTCGCATACAAATAAAGATAGCCGTTATTCACGATAGCCGTAAACATATTAACCTGATTAAGGCCGTCTTTAATGGCAGGGTTTGAAGCGGACAGGAAAGTATGAAAACCATCGCTCTTTGTCCACTGGTATAAGCTGTATACCCCCGATGAATTAACAAGCACACCATAAGAGTTGTTTTGAGTGTTACCGAAATAAAAACCTCCAATATTCCCCTGTACTATGCTTATTTGCACCTGCAAGGCGAAATTAGCGGAATTGGTGAGAGTGCCCATATCTGCGCTGGTGCATACTAGCACATAACTGGAATATTTTAGACTAAGGTGATAGGCTCCTCCAGTGAACGCACATTGACCGCCCCAAGTAGTGGTAAATATCCCCCAACTGCCTCTATCGTCGCTCAAGGGGTCATTCAAAGCCGGTGTTCCGCTCGTAGCCTGAGCATATATTTGTTGTTCTGCGGTAGCAGTAGCGACGGCTTGCGCTGTTGCTGTTGCTCTGGCCTGTGCTGTAGCAGTAGCTTTACCCTGAGCAAGAGCGATAGCCCCGGCATTCGCCGTAGCTGTGGCAGCAACAGAAGCATTATGGACACTTACAACACGGAATGCGACCAACCCACTTATCGCCAACAAGAGAATAACCACTACCAACAGTGCTACTTTCCTTAAAAAAGGTATGGGTGAAAATCCAGCCGCGCCCTGACTTGGTGAGCTAGGGGGCGTTGCTCTAATATACTGCCGCTTCTTGGTTTCTGAGGGGTCTGTATGGGAAAAGGGTTTCGCCGTTTCCGCAACCACCTGCTCCGGCCCGTCGAGGATGATTTCAGAAGACATGAGAGCAGTGGGTCCCTCATCACCCTGCTGCTTCGGCGGGGAGTGTTCTTCCGAAGTGATGGTAATTGTCAGTACTAAAGAACCTGTTGGTCCCCCTTGGTAGTAGGGCATCCCCTGGCCTTCCAGTCTTAATATCGTTCCAGAACCTACCCCAGCAGGAATAGTGACGCTCACCTGTCGTCCTCCTGGCAGGGTCAGGCGACGGATAGATCCGGTCTGCGCTTCTGCCCAACCGATGGCCAGTGTCGCCTGCAGTTCACCGTTGCTCTGCACTGCTTCCTGGAAGGCATGGGCAAAGGCGATCACTGAGGAAAAGCGTTCGTTAGGCTCTTTGGAGAGCGCACGCAGGAGTACCGCGTCAAGCGCAGGTGACAGACGAGGGTTGAGCGTGCTTGGAGTTGGCGGTGGCGTCTGATAATGCTGGCGCATGACCTGGCCAGGCCCACCTTGAAACGGGGGACGTCCCACCAGCAGTTCATAGACCATGATGGCCAGAGCATACTGATCGGTCGCCGCGACCGGATGGCCATCCCACTGCTCAGGGGCCATATAGATCGGCGTGCCCCGAATGCTCTGGCTTGCGCTGGCTGTCGCGCTCGTGAGTTTGGCGATGCCGAAGTCGGCAAGCAACAAGTCGGGACGATCAGGGTGGTCTTCGCGTAAGCGGATGAGGAAATTGGTGGGCTTAATATCCTGGTGAAGCACATGCTGGTTATGTGCGTGTTGCAGAGCAGCGGCGGCTTGTTGGAGCAAGGGTGCTACCTCGGCGGGCGAGAGTGGTACAGCGTTGCCGCGAAGCCTGAGCCAGGTGGCCAGGGTGCCCTCTTTGCGGTAGGGCATCACCAGATAGGTGAGTTGCTGCTCGCCCAGTATCTCTTCCCCATAGGCGTACAGGGGCAGGATATTGGGATGATCCAGTCGAGCGATGGCTTTAGCCTCCCGCTCAAAGAGGCGCGCCGCCTCTTTGGCGCTTTCATTCTCCGGGTAGGCAATGCCCTCGCTGCGGATGACTTTGATGGCAACTTGTTGGCCGATGCGAGCATCTTCGGCTAGGTAGACCTCGCCCATGCCGCCACTGCCAAGCAGATGCAGCAGGCGATAGGGACCAAGGCGCTTTCCTTCCAGTGGCATGGGATCCCCTTTCTGCCCACGTCTGAACACATACGAACGAAATTAAGGATTGAGGAAGACAACGTAAGTATAGCACAGCTAATCGAGAAGGGAAACAGTTACAGGATCACAGAGAGAGCAGAGGAATAGGGTTATTAGGCTATTTCTCTTGCAGCAACAAATCTGGAGCGACTCGCCTTTGGATTTGCCGTCTTGCTCAAATTTTTGCAATACAGCCTGCGCGTGGTGTATCCCACGAATTGCGCAACG
>DATGGW010000436.1:0-4345 GCA_035308345.1 Ktedonobacteraceae bacterium
GTCCCTGGCGACCACGTCGAGGAAGATGGAAGAGGTGTCGCAAGCAGCGGTAATAGCACATCGGCGATAGTTTCGATGCCCAGCCGGCTGGCTTCGTGCCCGCCCGCCGACTTTCCCTGCGGCCCGCGCAGCCCATCGGCCACGGCAAACAGCCCGAACGGGCGCGGCGGCGGCGCGAGATTCGCGCACAATCCCTGCACAACCAGCAGCATATCCTCGTTATCTTCTGCCACGTAACGACGACCCGTATCGCTGACATATCCCACCTGGCAGACGTCCGTCACCAGCGGCGAGGTATCATCCAGGCGGTGCCCGCAGCGGCGACAATAACGCGAATGGCTGCGGTTTTCCTGCCCGCACGCGCCGCAGGGATTCTCCGGGATGATGGTACGCGCGATTATATTGGCGTTTCCTGCCGCCACCGCCAACGCCGGTATATGAGCAGTAGCCGTTGATTTGAGTGCGGAATTGATGGCATCGGCAAACTCGCGCGCTGTGCCAAAACGTTTCGCGGGTTCAGGGTCCGTCGCGCGCAATACAGCCGCGTCAACGGCGGCATTAAGATGTGGATTAAGCTCGCTGGGCAAAGGCAGCGTGGCAGCGCGACTACGCACGATGGCCTGGAAAGGTAGCAAACCCGTCAGCATTTGATAAGCCACCACTCCCATCGAGTAAATGTCGCTGGCGGGTTCTGCATGGCCCGATCCCTGTTCAGGGGCCGTATAATGCTCGGTGCCTAACGAGAAACCGCCCTGGGTCAGCGGACGCTCCTTTTGCATGGCGCGCGCGATGCCAAAATCAGTAACCATCAATCGCCCATCATCCTGGTGGATGAGTAAATTAGAGGGCTTGATATCGCGATGAATAATACTCTGCGGGTGCGCGTGAATAGCATCAATGGCATCCGCCAGTTCGTTCAAATAACGCTGCGTCAGAGCCAGGGGCAACGGCTGCTCCGCTTTCAGCAGGCCCTTCAATGTGCCGCCGGTAATCAACGGCATTACCAGGTAGAGCAGCGGCCCGTCCTGCCCAAAATTCAGCACCCGCACAACGTTTTTATGTTGGAGTTGGTGGGCATAACGCGCTTCACGCCGGAAACGTTCGACGGCGGTTGCCTCGTCGATGCTCTTATTGGTTGTCGTGATAACCTTGAGCGCCACCTGCTGTACATCGAAAGTGTCGCTGGCGCGATAGACCGCCCCCATTCCACCCAGGCCAATCAAAGTTTCAATGCGATAGCGACCGGCAACCAGCGCTTCCGGTAACAGGCACTGGCAGAACGGGTTGCTACACTTGAAAGTTTCAGGCGGGTAATCGGTTCGACAGCGGGGATTCTGGCAACGAGGCATAATATTCCCTTCATCACGAAATCAGGTAGTGCGACTTTGTGCTAAAAGTCTGTTCCCATTGTAGAGTGGCGATGGGAGGATGTCAATATAAAGTTTGCTATCAGCCACCAGGGCGACCGCATTGGAGCACCTGGAGATAGGAAACAGGTCCTTCTTCTGACCCATTTTTCGCCGCTCAGCTCTTGACAAATGGTATTGCTATCTGTTATATTAACTATAACAGATAGCAATATGATAAAGGGCAGGCAATGAAGAGACAAGCCATTGATGCGGTGCTGCCCCTCTTTGTAGCCAATCCGAACCTTGATGAGGAGGCGCATGCGCGGCAACTGGTGACGTTGTTCGACCGAGCAACCCGGAAGGAGTAAGTAACTGTGAGTCTTACTGTAGAACATATCAATAAGTCATTTGCGCAGGTTAAGGCTATCAAAGACCTGTCGATGGAAGTGCAAGAGGGAACGATCTTTGGGTTCCTGGGGGCCAATGGCGCGGGCAAAACCACGACCATGCGCATGATTCTGGATATCCTGCGCCCCGATAGCGGGAGGGTCACCTGGAACGGCAAAGATGTGCGCGAAGTGCCGCGCCGAAACTGGGGTTATCTGCCGGAAGAGCGCGGACTCTATCCAAAAATGCGCGTGGATGAGCAGTTGCTGTTCCTGGCGCGGTTGAACGGCTTGTCGAAGCAGGCTGCTGAGAAAGAACTGACGGAGTGGCTCGACCGCTTTCAGATCAGCGCCAATCGCAAAAAGAAGATCGAAGAGCTCTCCAAAGGCAATCAGCAGAAGGTGCAGTTTCTGGCGACCATTTTACATGACCCGACCATCCTGATCATGGATGAACCATTTAGCGGATTGGACCCGGTCAACGCCAACGTGCTGAAAGAGGCGTTTTTAGAGATGCATCGCCGGGGCAAAACGATCATCTTCTCCACGCACCAGTTGGAGCAAGCCGAGGAGCTCTGCCAGGATATAGTGATTATCAATAAGGGGCAGAGCGTCGTCCAGGGCAGCGTGCGCGAGGTCAAACGCCAGCAGGGGCGCAATGTGGCCCGGCTCAAACTCGATAACGACCCTGAGGCGAGCTGGCTTGATACCCTGGCGGGCGTGCAGGTCACCAGGCGCCGGGAAGATTACATCGAGATGCACATCCAGGCCAATCTCAACCCCAATGTGATTGTCGAGGCGGCGCTGCAACACGGCGGAATCATTAGCCGTTTTGAGCTGACTGAACCATCACTGACCGACATCTTTATTGAGCAGGTGGGTGCGTTCGCACTCCCGGACGCTCCATCTGCTGAGCTTTCTGCATAGTAAAAGGGGAAAGAGACGATGTCAAAGAAAACAGTTGCCACGAGAGATCGAGAGACGCCAGCACAAAACGTGCCAGAACAGGGGCAGACATCTGTAGCTGTCAGCGCTGGTGGGGCCGCTGCCCAGAACACCCTGCGCAATATTCGTTTGATTATCGGGCGCGAGTACAAAAACCGGGTGACCCAGCGCAGTTTCATCATCACCAGCGTGATCCTGCTGGTCCTCGTATTCCTGGCCGCTTTTATCCCAACGATTGGGCAGTTGATTAAGGCGGGTCCCACTTCGCCAACTTCGCAAACCCATATCGTGGTGGTGAATGATGCTGGTTCCGTGGCGGGCTTGACTGACACACAGCTGGCAGCGACCATCGGGACGACGCTCAATGGGACGACAGGAACGCAGACCGCCGGCCCCCCTGCCTTTGCGCTGAGCTTCTCGCCTTCTCACGCGCTGGCCGACCTGCAGCAGCAGGTGAAGAGCGGCCAGTTGGATATCCTGCTAGTGCTTGATCGTGCGCCGAACCAGGATATGCGCTTTACCTATTACACCACCAACAGCTCGACCAACGACCCGAACCTGTCCACGGTCCAGGCTCTCACCCAGGAGCTCATCTTTCTGGATACCGCTCATCGCCTGGGCCTCACCTCGCAAGAGACCCAGCACCTGGGCGCTGCACCTGACTTGATCGTCGTGCAGACCCAGCACAGCCAGGCGACTCGCTCCCAGAGCGAAAGTGCGGCCGGCTTTGTGCTCGCCTTTGCCGGGGTGATCCTGATCTTCATCTCTATCCAGATCTATGCCGGGATCGTGGCGACGGGAGTGGCGGAAGAGAAAAGCAGCCGTATGATGGAACTGCTGCTGAATGCCGCGACCCCCTTCCAACTGCTGGCCGGCAAGATCGTGGGTATCGGGGCGGCGTGCCTGACGCAGATGGGTTGCCTGGTGGTGGTCGGCATTGGGGCGCTGCTGCTGCAAACCCCTCTGCAGTCAGCGCTGTTCGGGACACACGCGGGGAGCTTCAGCCAGTATCTCACCGGCGTGTCCATCCCCTTCTACCTGCTGTTCCTGCTCTATTTTCTGCTGGCGTTCTTCCTGTATGCGACCATATACGCCGGACTGGCTTCACTGGTCAAACGGCAGGAGGAGGTGCAAAGCGTGATCATGCTTCCAATACTACTGCTCAGCAGTGGCTATGTGCTGTTCTTTTTCGTGGTTGCTACTCCCGATGCGACCGTGACGAAGGTGCTGTCCTACCTTCCGTTCTGGACCCCGATATTGATGTTGATGCGTCTTGCGCTGGACACAGTGGCCTGGTGGGAGATCGTCGTAACGGTCGCCTTGATGCTGCTGACCATTCTGGCCTGCGTCTGGTTTGCCGCGCGCCTGTATCGCTACGGCGTGCTGATGTATGGGCAACGGCCTGGTCTGGGTCAACTGCTGAAACTGGTACGGATGAACTAACCGTCGGCGAAAGACGGGATCTGTCGAAAACGAAATGACTGGTCTTGACGCGAGAGGGCCTTTAACAGGTTGCGAAGGGTTCTGAGGTTCCGCTTCCCAGATCCTCAGGCCCTTTTTCCCTTCACTCAGCAAGCGCGTTAAGCCTCTCCAGGCGTCGGACTGGGATCGAGCTTCTTCAGCACACCAGATATGCGCTCCATCAACGCGGGAACCTTTTGATTC
>DATGGW010000437.1:0-16275 GCA_035308345.1 Ktedonobacteraceae bacterium
ACGAGTTCATCTATGAACTGATCGCGCCGCGCCGGGCCGAGACAGAGGATAAGGGCGATATCCTTTCGATGTTGCTCGCAGCGCAGGAAGGCGAGAGTGCGCTGAGCGATACACAGGTACGCGACCACATCATGACCTTCGTAGCTGCCGGTCACGAGACGACGGCCAATGCGCTCACCTGGACATTCTACCTGCTCTCGCGATACCCGGCTGTGCGCGAAAAGCTGCTCGCCGAACTCAAAACCGTACTTGACGGGCGAACTCCAATATTAGACGACCTGCCGCATCTGCCATACCTGGAATGGATATTGAACGAGTCCATGCGCCTGTACCCACCCGCCTGGACGCAGGGACGGCGCGCGGTCGAAGCCTTTGATCTGGACGGCGTTCATTTCCCGGCGGGTACAATGGTGATGTTCAGTCAGTGGGTGATCCATCGCCTGCCAGACATATGGGGCGACCCGCTGGTATTCCGGCCAGAACGCTGGGACCCGGTGGGCGGGCAGAAAGTGCCGCCCTGGTCCTACTTCCCCTTCGGCGGCGGACCGCGTATCTGTATCGGCATGCCATTTGCCCAACAAGAAGCAAAACTGCTGCTGGCAACCATCCTCCAAGATTACACACCGTACACCGCGCCCGGCTATCAACTGGGACTGAACCCACTGATTACCTTGCGCCCAAAACACGGTATGCCCATGATCTTGATTCCAACCGCAGCAGAGGGCGGCGCGAACTCATGGGAGCACCTCCTGCATACATCTCCCACCGGGCGCCACGAGGCGGTTGAGCGCAAAGGATGCCTGGGCACGCTGCTCTCATTGTTTGGCGTATAGAAGAAAAACAAAATCATTGAAAATATCGACAATTACACCGGCAGAGGAGTATATCACAAACGCATGGCGTAGCTTTGTCGTTTGTGCATTATTGCTCTTCGTAGGCATCAACCTGCGTTCGATCATTCTAGCGGTGCCTCCGGTGCTGCCGCTCATCAAACACGACCTCAACCTCTCTTACACCGCCGCTGGACTGCTCACCTCACTTCCCACGCTCATTATGGGCGCGACGGCCTGGTCATCTGGGCTGCTGGTGGAAAAAATCGGCGGGCGCAATGCAGTCACATATGGACTGATACTCCTGGCCGTGGGCGCCCTGCTGCGCGCGCTCTGGTCCGCCGCTTTCCCGCTTTATCTCTTCACCGTGATATTGGGTCTGGGCATTGCGCTGACGCAGACCACCGTACCCGTACTGGCCAGGCATTGGTTTCCCACGCACATTGGCCTCGTGACAGCCATCTTTACCGATGGGCTGATCATTGGCGAGACCCTGGGCGCGGGCGCAACCGTCCCCATCATGCTAGGGTTCCTGGGGAAAGATGCATGGATAGGCTCCTTTGTATTCTGGGGAGCGCCGGTGGTGCTATTGCTGGTATTCTGGCTCTGGCTAGCGCCACCTGCCTCTAAGCTAACGCCCACCCACGTACCCCGCTCAGATGGAGTGGAAGCGCAAAGCGAAGCATTAGCAGAGCCGAAGACAGAAACGAGGGTCAGCACATTCCATCTCGGTTTTCTGCTTGGCTCGGGCAGCCTCATTTATTTTGGTATGAATAGCTGGATCGCCTCGTATAACCAGGCCATCCATCAGACAACCCTTACGCCGCTGGCCCTGACCGTCCTCAACGCTGCTCAAATACCCTCAAGCCTGGTTGTAACCATCTTCGCGCAGCAGCTTGCAGGCCGTCGCTGGCCTTTCGTGCTGGCGGGCTTCATCTGCGCCACAGCTATATCTGGCTGGGTATTCACGCCACCGAACCTTGAGTACATGTGGGCAGCATTGCTTGGCGCAAGCTCGGCGCTGGTCTTCACCCTTGCTCTCTCGCTCCCAGCCCTGTTAGCCAGCCCAACCAGAGTAGCGCGTCTCACGGGCGCTACACTCTCGCTGGGCTACAGTACGGCTTTCATCGGCCCATTCATCGGCGGCGGATTATGGGATATCTTCCATATACCCGCCCTGGCATTTCTCCCTGTATTCCTTGCCAGTATCTTACTCATCTTCCTGGGGATATTCTTGCCAGTGTACGGCGCGCGCCTGCGATAATCATTCTATCCTCATATCTCCGTAAAGAAGAACCTGTGAGTCATATATTTGACATGATGTGTGTCACGTGCATAATAAAAGCAGTGTAACAAGTAATAGAAAGGAATATCTTATGCAACTTGGATTAGTTGGACTTGGCCGTATGGGCGCGTATATGGCGAAGCGACTACTGCGCAATGGACATACTGTTGTTGGCATGGCGCGCCATGATAGCACCGTACAGACAGCTTTGAACGACAACGCGATCACGGCGGGTACTACCTCGCTGGCTGACCTGGTAAAGCAGCTTGATACCCCCAGGGCGATCTGGCTGATGGTTCCCGCGGCCTCTGTTGACGCGACGCTGGCCGATCTCGTTCCGCTGCTCTCGCAGGGTGATGTAGTGATTGATGGCGGCAATTCGTACTACCATGATGATATCCGGCGCGCTGCCGATTTGAAACCGAAGGGCATCCATTATCTTGACATCGGCACGAGCGGCGGCGTATGGGGATTGGAACGCGGCTATTGTTTGATGATTGGCGGAGAAACGGATATTGTGCTGCGCCTTTCACCAATTTTCGAGGCGCTGGCCCCCGGCGTCGGCGCGACATCTCGCACCGCCGGGCGCGAGCAACTCGGTGGCACCGCCGAGAAAGGCTACCTGCACTGCGGACCGAGCGGCGCTGGCCACTTCGTCAAGATGGTGCATAACGGCATCGAGTATGGCATCATGGCCGCCTATGCCGAGGGCCTTAATATCCTGCACCACGCCAATATAGGCAATCAGCAGCAGACCATCGACGCTGAAACCTCGCCCCTGCGCAATCCCGAATACTACCAGTTCGATCTCAACCTGCCCGACATAGCTGAAGTGTGGCGGCGCGGCAGCGTGATCGGCTCCTGGCTGCTCGACCTGACCGCCATCGCGCTCCTCAATAACCCCGATATGAGCAAATTCGGTGGCCGCGTATCGGACTCCGGTGAGGGTCGCTGGACGATTAGCGCTGCGATCGACGAAGCGGTACCTACACCCGTTTTGAGCGCGGCGCTCTACGAACGCTTCACCTCGCGTGGGGAGGCCGATTTCGCAAACAAACTGATGTCTGCCATGCGCTTCGAGTTCGGCGGCCACCTGGAAAAACCCGAAGGCGGATCCTAATCAAGAGGAGCAATCAACTATGTCTACCAATGACACGTCGCTCACGCAACGCCCGGCATGGAGGGCGCTGGCGGAGCATTATCAGAGTGTGCGCAACCTCCACCTGCGCGCGCTCTTCGCGCAAGACCCGCAGCGCGGTGAGCGTTTCGCCCTGGAGGGAGCTGGTATTTACCTGGACTACTCAAAGAACCGCATTACTGCCGAGACTATGCGCCTGCTGCTCGACCTTGCTCGCTCGTCGGGGCTGCGCGAACGCATCGATGCCATGTTCCGGGGCGATAAAATCAATGTCACCGAGAAGCGCGCGGTGCTGCACGTGGCCCTACGCGCTCCCAGAGACGAATCCATCATCGTTGACGGCGAGGATGTGGTGCCACAGGTACATGCAGTGCTCGACAAGATGGCGAATTTCTCCGAGCGCGTGCGCAGCGGCGTATGGACGGGCTATAGCGGCAAACGCATCGTGAATATCGTCAACATCGGTATCGGCGGCTCAGACCTCGGTCCATTCATGTCTTATGATGCCCTGAAGTATTACAGCGATCGCAGCCTGACTGTGCGCTTCGTTTCCAATGTTGATAGCAACGAATTTGTGGAAGTGACGCGCGACCTCGACCCGGCAGAGACGCTCTTTATCGTCTCTTCCAAGACCTTCACTACGCTGGAGACGCTGACCAATGCGCGTTCGGCTCGCCAGTGGTGCGTTCAGGCGCTGGGCAGCGAGCAGGCGGTTGCCAGGCACTTTGTGGCCGTCTCTACCAATGCCGAAGAGGTGTCAAAGTTCGGCATCGATACCGCCAACATGTTCGAGTTCTGGGATTGGGTTGGCGGTCGCTACTCCTATGACTCCGCCATCGGCCTATCTCTGATGATCGCCATTGGCCCGCAGCATTTTCGTGAGATGCTGGCCGGTTTCCACGCCATGGATGAACACTTCCGCACAACGCCATTTGAACGCAATCTGCCCGTGCTGCTGGGTTTGATTGGCATCTGGTACAACAACTTCTTCGGGGCCCAAACCGTAGCTATCCTGCCCTATGACTACTATCTTGGACGCTTCTCCGCCTACTTGCAGCAGCTTGATATGGAGAGCGACGGCAAGCATGTTGACCTGGATGGCAGAAAGGTCGATTATCAAACCGGGCCGATTATCTGGGGCCAGCCGGGAACCAACGGCCAGCACGCCTTCTATCAATTGATCCACCAGGGGACTAAACTCATCCCCTGTGATTTCATCGGCTTCTGCCAATCACTGAACCCGCTGGGGCCGCATCACGACTTGCTGATGGCAAACTTGTTCGCGCAGACCGAAGCCCTTGCCCTGGGCAAAACCGCTGAAGAAGTCGCTGCAGATGGCGTTCCCGCCTTCCAGGTACCCCATCGCACCTTCGAGGGCAATCGTCCGACCAACACTATTCTCCTTGAACGATTGACACCAGAGACGCTGGGCAAGCTGGTCGCGCTCTACGAACACAAAGTTTTCGTGCAGGGAACCATCTGGCACATCGACTCGTTCGATCAATGGGGCGTCGAACTGGGCAAGGTGCTGGCAAACCGCATTATCCCTGAACTATCAAGTGCCGGTGAACTGAAACACGACAGTTCGACCAACACCCTGATCCGCAGGTACCGGAAGTTCCGGGAAGCGATGCCTTAGGGGTGTCTCTACCGGCTCTGCGGCAGGTCGAAATGCGCTCTGCGTTTCTCTAAGAAGGCGTGCATTCCCTCCTGCGCATCGGGTGTCTGGGATGCAGCAGCCATGACCTCCATGGCGTAGCTATACGCCTGCGATTGAGGGAGTTCAAGCTGGGCATATAACGCCTGCTTGCCGATAGCTTTCGAGAAGAAACTGCCGCGTGTTGCCGCTTCGAGCAGGCGCTGTGACTCTTCCACCAACCGTTCGGGGGCAACCACGCGGTTGATCAATCCCCAGTCCGCCGCTGTCTGCGCGTCGATGGTTTCGCCGGTAAGCGCCATTTCAAAAGCGCGTTTGCGCCCAATGTTGCGGCCAACGGCCACCATAGGGGTAGTGCAGAACCAGCCGCCCTTGCCGCCCGGCGTGGCAAAGAATGCTTCTGTAGAGGCGACCGCCAGGTCACAGGTAGCCACGAGCTGGCACCCGGCCGCGGTAGCGATTGCATGGACACGCGCCAGCACAGGTTGCGGAATCGATTGAATTGTCTCCATCAAGGTTGTGCAGGTTTTCAACAACTCGCGCATTGCCATGAGGTCCTGCCCGACCATATCACCAAAGTCATGGCCGGCGGAAAAGGCTGGCCCATTAGCGGCTAACGTGACACCACGCACCTCACTCTCACCAACTTCACGAAACGCCCCGGTCAATTCGAGCATATGTTTGAGTGAGAGGGCATTGCGGCGCTGCGGGTAGTTCATAGTGATGGTGGCAAAATCACCATTGTAGCTGACTTCAATCAGTTCGTATGCTATTGTTTTTACCATTGTCCTTGATCCTTTCTGCTATACCGCAGAGGGTTCATAGGCGACGCACATCATGCCGAAGTAAGTTGGAACCTGGTAGGAGAGGAATTCGCCACGAAAATTCGTACCCTCGATTGCCCCGTGCATGTTAAGGATCTGCCCATAAGCATCGGTTGAAGCTCGCTTGAGCCAGGACTGATCAAAGGTCAGCAGTCGACCCAGGTCGTGAGCCTTGACCGCCTCGATGGTAGCGGCATCAAATTCAGCCGAGGCGGTATCAAAACCGTAGGGGCCATGTTTATCATGCGCGTGACCCATGTCCGCGCTGGCAACAAAGGCAACCCGCCGCTTGATGGACTCAGCGGCCAGTCGGATAGCCTTGCCGAAGCGAGGAAATAGTTCCCAGGGCATATTACCCCGGTCAGGGCAGGCTATGACGACTCTGGGCCGGGGCTGCAACGAGCCTCCTAAAAACCAGAGCGGAACCGTAACTCCCCAATCGAGCGGCTGGTAGAAAGTGGGGTCATCCGCTACCGCATAGCCAATGCGGCAGACAGGAACTTCGAGCGCGCGCCCCGTTTCGATGATAGCGGCATTCAGCTCTTTATCCACCTCAAACATCAGAGAAAAACCATTTCCCATTTCATTATTGTCCGGACCAAGCTCTCCCCGCACGCGCTCATTATTGAGCAGCGAGAATGCGCCATCCACCCTGTGACCATGCGGCGTCACCAGCACAATTGTTTCAGGCTGAGCAGCAGCCATACGCCGCCCCAATTCTTCCATCGCCGCCCGTGTCGCCAACGCCTTCTCCGCTCCCTCTTCGGTCAGCAACGGTATAATCATACTCCCATGCGGAGCAATGCAGGCAAAGACCAGATCGCCCATGTTTTTCCTCCTACCTGATATTGTCTCTATGTAGATACTATTATATCCGCTTCAACTCTGCAAGCTAACGCCACATACCAATGGCTCTGCCATAATGACTGATTGGCTCTTGCGCCACCGGGCTGTTTTTGGGAAGATGGGCATTGACGGATAATTATCCATTCTATAAGGAAAGCTCTATGGCTCACGCATCGCTTCTCGCTACAGTTTTGTTCGGCCTGGCTTGCTCGCTCTCATGGGGAGGAGGAGATTTTAGCGGCGGATTTGCCAGCCGCCGCGCGCAGGTGTTCAGCGTCGTACTCGCCGTATATTTAGTCGGGCTGGTATTGCTGCCCATTCTGGCGCTGGCCTGGTCTGAGCCACTGCCTTCCTGGCGCGACGTATTCTGGGGCGCAACAGCAGGACTGGCGGGAACCCTGGGTCTGACCGCCTTCTATCGCTCGCTGGCTATCGGTCGCATGGGTATCAATGCCCCCATCACCGCGGTGCTGGCCGCCGCCCTACCGGTAATCTTCAGCGCATTCTCTCTAGGTCTGCCGGCCCCCATGCAGTTGGCCGGTTTCGCGCTGGCGCTGCTCGCGGTCGCGCTGATCTCACGCCCGGAAAGAGCATCAGGCCGACCCGCTGGACTGGGCCTTGCCCTGCTCGCGGGACTGGGTTTCGGAGGATTCCTCATTCTCATCGGCCAGGTGAGCGCCCATGCCATCTTCTAGCCTCTCACCGCTGCGCGAGTCGCTTCACTACTCTTCATGGTTATCTTTGTGCGCGTCAGGGGTCAGGAGATGTTGCCTAAAAAGTCGGTATTCCCCCTCGTATTGCTCGCGGGAATGCTCGATGTCGCGGGCAATGTATTCTTCATACTCGCCACGCACGTGGGGCGTCTGGATGTGGCAGCCATCCTTTCCTCTCTCTACCCGGCAGTCACCGTGCTGCTGGCAGCTATTGTGCTCCGGGAACGAGTCTCGCGCGTGCAGGCTGCAGGCATTCTACTCGCTGTTTCAGCGATTATATTGATTTCAACCTGATCTGATACAACCTCATAATGCAGGCTGTATGCTATCTGGCTTGTTCCGATTCAGCCCCAGGCTGGAATGTTCCCGTATCCTCCACACGCCTATAGGTCCCTTCGCTTTCTCTTACAACGCTCTGCTGCGCCTTTTGTTCAACTGCAGGCGAGGAGATGGTCTGGGTAAGCTGCATTAACAAATTCGCGATATCCTTTGCTTTATTCTCATCAGGTGTTTCAATACTGATGGGTACTCCATGAATTTCAATTGTCAGTTTGATTGGATGGCTCTGCTGATTCTGTTGAGAGTTATCTTTTAACTGTTGGGTGATAATACTAAGCTGTTGAGAGTTAGCTTTGAAATCATCAGTGAGATGATCTAACTGCTTATATGTGACATCACGTTCATTAAGCATCAGGCGATTCTGCTTCGTTATCTCTTCTAAATCATACATGAGTTTTTTGAATAAAGTTGATATCATTTGCTCCTGGCTTTTATAGTGCCTGTTTAATTCTGACACAAGGTCGGGATAAGCTTGCTGTATGATATCTGAAACCAGGTTATGAAGAGCATGCTTTTCACCATATATATCAGATTCGAGCAGACCCGGATGGGTTTGCTGCGCATCATTAGCGCGACTGGATGCCAGTGATCCCGGCAAGATTTGAAGCACACCAAATACGATGCTGGCGGCAGCCAGGATGATCACCAGAGCATAATATCCTGATGAGTTCAATGACTTGCCAAAGAGTATGTTTGCTAACACGTTTATAAGAATAGACAGAATAGCCGCGATAGCTACGCCGATTGATACTGGTAAAAGACGACTCGATTGAGCCTTCATGAAACTTTCCTTTCCTATGCAAGTAAAGTTGTGAA
Source organism: Ktedonobacteraceae bacterium (assembly GCA_035308345.1). Lineage (GTDB taxonomy): Bacteria > Chloroflexota > Ktedonobacteria > Ktedonobacterales > Ktedonobacteraceae > CF-113. The sequence continues at coordinate 8,449 of DATGGW010000437.1, forward strand.
ACGATAACCGATAATGTACAATACAGCAGCGGCAGCTATCATAATCCATCCTACCGGGTCAGGAGTTGTTGAAGTCAGCAAGCTAATTCCCCAACCGGTAAGTCCCGACGCTAGAGCAAGTAATAAGTTTGCATAGAAAGCTCGACCTTTAGCAGCGGTTCTCTGTGTATCAGATTTTTCTCGTAAATGTTGCAGGTCCCTCTCAGCCAGGTTCCACTTTATATTCAGTTGTTCATAGACCTCTCTTAATCGATTTAATTCGTTTTCTTTCTCACCTAATTTTTTATTGACCCTTCCATTTTCATCTACGAGTTGGCGAACCTTCTCCTCTTCATACCGAAGTCTTTCATTTGCCACCTCGAGTCGCACTCTGGGATCAGTAGGATCAAAACCGCTCATTTCCATGATGCATATTACCACGCTTTCCCTCATTATAAGCTGTTTCGATTGATGCAATAGCATTGATTTGAGGATAGTATAACACATACTCTCACAAAACCCATGCTTCCCAATGTGCTACAATATCCATGTGCTAACAATCCAGCCCCGCTAATCTTGTAGACCTGCAAACCTTAAATTTTATCAATATGCATGCCCCTACGGCATCTAAAAAGGAGCATCTATGCCATCTCAGGGTTATGTCCGTTATCCGACTATCCATCAAGATCAGATAGTGTTCGTTTCTGAAGACGACCTCTGGCTTGTTTCAAGCGAGGGAGGTCGCGCCGAGCGTCTCACCGCCGGCGTTGGTGAGGTCAGCTACCCGCGCTTCTCACCCGACGGGAAACTGTTAGCCTTCATTGGACGCGAGGAAGGACCCGGCGAAGTTTATGTCATGCCCGCCTCCGGCGACGTGGCCAGGCGTCTCACCTACCAGGGCGCGTTATGTCGCGTAGCCGGGTGGCTCCCATCCGGGGAAGAGATTCTGTATGCCAGCAACGCCGGGCAATTCGCCATTCGTTTTGAGGTGTTGTACTCTATTGCGCCCGGTGGAGGCGAGCCGCGCCAACTTCCTTACGGTATGGCAAACGCCATCTCTTTTGGGCCGCGCGGCGGTGTAGTGATCGGACGTAACATCAATATTCGCGACTTCGCCTACCAGAAACGTTACCGGGGCGGCAGAGTCGGTCACCTATGGTGTGACATCGAGGGCAGCGGAACATTCCAGCGCCTGCTGCAACTCGATGGCAATATCGCCGACCCATGCTGGATTGGCGAGCGCATCTACTTCCTCTCGGATCACGAGGGAGTTGGCAATGTCTATTCCTGCACCCCTCAGGGCGAGGACGTTCGCCGCCACACCTATCACACCGATTTCTACGCGCGTCATATGTCCGGCGACGGGCAGCGCCTGGTTTATCACGCGGGCGCGGACTTATACCTGTTTGACCCTGACGCTGACGCCGGGCGTCGTGTGGATGTCGAACAGCCCAGTATACGCACGCAGCGCAACCGGAAATTTGTCTCTGCCGGCAGCTACCTCAACGATTATCAACTGCACCCGCAGGGATACGCGGTCGCCTTGACTACGCGCGGCAAAGCTTTCACGATGGGCAACTGGGAGGGTCCAACGCTCCAGCACGGCGAACTCGATGGCGTGCGTTACCGGCACTTGAACTGGTTAAACGACGGTAAACGCCTGGTCGCCATTCATGATGCGCCGGGGCGTGAAAGTCTGATCGTCTTCAATCCTGAAGATGCCAGCGAGCCGCAGACCTTTCCTGATATCGAGTTTGGCCGGGTAATCTCGCTGGCCGTCTCGCCCACCGATGATGCGCTCGCGCTCAGCAATCACCGCAATGAACTGATTATGGTTGACCTGGAGGCCGCCTCCTCGCGCGTTCTGGATCGCAGCGACTTTGGGCACATTCGGGGATTCGATTGGTCGCCCGATGGACGCTGGCTGGCGTATGGCTTCACTTTCACCAATCAGAAAACGGCTATTAAACTCTGCAACCTGGAAACGGGTGAAACCCACTTCGTCACAGAACCTGTGTTGGAAGATGTTGACCCATGTTTTGACCCGGAGGGTAAATACCTGTATTTCCTGGGATACCGCATCCTCAATCCCGTGTACGACAATCTGCAATTTGACTTGAGCTTCCCGCGCGGCGTGAAACCCTACGCCATTACCCTGCAGCGCGACCTGCGCTCACCATTTATGCCGGAACCTAAAGCTCCCAGCGAGAAAGAAAAAGGAAAAGATCAGGAAGAGAAGCAAAAAGAAAACGGCGATGAGAATGGCACAGACACAACGGAGCCGGAGGAAGAACAGGAAGAAGCTGCCAAAAAACCGCCAGCTATCGTCATTGACCTGGACGGTATCACCCACCGTGCCCTGCCATTTCCTGTTTCGGAGGGCCTTTATTACAGCATAGGGGGCATCAATGGTAAAGCTCTGTTCCTGGTTTATCCCATCCAGGGCGCCATTCGCCAGCCCGATGATGACTACGAGTCGCAGGGACACATCGATAGCTTCGATTTTGAGAAGCAGAAATACGAGAAGCTCATTGACAATGTCAGCGGTTTTAATCTTTCGCGTGACTATAAGTACCTGATCTATCGCAGTCAGCGCCGTTTGCGCGTGCTGAAAGCGGGAGACAAACCACCCAAGTCCGACAACGACCGCTCCAACCGCGAAAGTGGCTGGCTCGATCTCGACCGCGTCAAGGTATCGGTGCAGCCAGCCGCCGAGTGGAAGCAGATGTTTGCTGAGGCCTGGCGTTTGCAGCGCGAACACTTCTGGACGGCGGATATGTCGGGCATCGACTGGGATGCCATCTACACGCAGTATGCTCCCCTGGTTGAGCGTGTCTCCTCGCGTTCAGAACTCTCCGACCTCTTCTGGGAACTCCAGGGTGAATTGAATACCTCGCACGCCTACGAGACGGGCGGCGAATACCGCTGGCATCCCCACTATCGTCAGGGCTTTCTAGGAGTAGACTGGAACTACGATTCTGAAAGCCAGCATTACCGCATCGCGCATATCATTATAGGCGATCCATCGGACAGCAAAGCGACCTCGCCGTTGACCATCCCCGGCCTGAACGTCAATGAAGGCGATGCTGTCCTCGCCATCAACGGGCAGCGTGTCGGGGCGATAGGAGCGGGGAGAGCGAACCGCAGCCCGCAGGAATTGCTGGTCAATCAGGCCAATAATGAAGTGCAACTCACCATCGAGGATGCGCAGACCGGAGAAACCCGCGTTGTCACCGTCAAGGCCGTGCCCGACGAAATGGCCGCCCGTTATCGCGAGTGGGTAGAGCACAATCGTAACATTGTGCATGAGAAGTCGCAGGGAAAGGTCGGCTATATTCACATCCCTGATATGTCCGCTGGCGGTTACGCGGAATTTCATCGCAGCTTCCTGACGGAATATGATTATCCAGGCTTGCTCGTTGATGTACGCTACAACGGTGGTGGGCATGTCTCCGGTCTGCTGCTGGAAAAACTGGCCAGAAAGCGCGTCGGTTACAGCTTCCCGCGCTGGGGTCAGCCTCGCCCCTATCCCTATGAATCACCGCGCGGCCCAATGGTGGCGCTAACCAACGAGCACGCGGGTTCCGACGGCGACATCTTCAGCCATAGCTTCAAGCTGATGGGGCTTGGTCCATTGATCGGCAAGCGCACGTGGGGCGGCGTGATCGGCACTAGCTTCCATCATAGGTTAGTGGATGGTACCCACACTACGCAGCCGGAGTACGCTTTCTGGTTCAGAGACGTTGGTTGGAACGTGGAGAACTACGGCACCGATCCCGATATCGAGGTCGATATCGCTCCCCAGGACTTCGCGCGCGGCGATGATCCGCAGCTTGACCGCGCCATCGCCGAAGCCTTGCGCATGATCGAGGAAAGGCCCGCGCTGGAAGCAGAACCGGAGGAGCGGCCCAGGAAAGTGTGGAGATGAGGATGTAGGTACGAGGCACGAGGGCGACCTTCGCGGTCGCCCTTTTGATCATCATTACCCTGCCGGAATCGTTACACGCCCCTGCCCGGTGGGTGGCATATTTGGGCCAGCGCCGACGAAGCGGATCGCTGTGCCAATGGCGGTCACTTCCATCCATTCACCATTGTGCATAAATTCGACTTTGATGTCTACGCCTATTACGCCGTCTGCGCCCAGTTGATCCGCTTCGAATTGCATGCGGCTCAGAGCCAGCTCGCGCGCCTGGTACATCAATTCAGTATACTCTTTGAGTTCACCCTGGAAGTTACTTTTGATACCGACCAGGAAGTTGCGCACCGCTCCCATCGAGTAAATGCAGTTGCCGACAACCAAGCCCATTGGCTGAAACCCCTTATCGACTACCAGCCAGAATTCCTGACCGCTCAGGTCGGAGGTGAAGGCGCGCCCCCGGTAACCGGGGCGGATATCCATTGAGTTGCGTGGTTCACCCATTGCTGTCAATTGCCTCGCTTTCGTCTTCTCATCACGAGAGAAATCAATATCAACGCTCGTTAGCATATGGCAAGGACACGCGAAAGTCAACTGCTTCTAAATGCCTGTGTAACTCGTGTAACAAGTGATAAGAATATGGCATATCCAAATGACCATCTTTATGTGCACGGTAGAGTTGAAGGAGATCATCTGTGAAATCATCTGAAGAAACGCTCAGACAACTTGACGAAAGTCCACTATCCAGCTTTCATTTTAAGACCGTAATTACCTCCGGCATGGGCTTCTTTACAGATGCCTATGACCTCTTTGTAATAGGCGTCGTTTCTACCATTCTCAAAAATGTCTGGCATATCAGCACATTACAAATTTCTTTATTGAGCAGTACTGCATTATTGTCAGCCGCGTTAGGGGCGGTCATTTTTGGCCGTATTGCTGATCATTTCGGGCGCAAGTTCGTATATGGCTATGAATTGCTTGTGCTGGCAGCCGGGGCCATTGCTTCGGCCTGCGCGCCAAATGTTCTGTGGCTGCTCTTTTTCCGTTTTGTACTCGGCCTGGGCATTGGAGGCGATTATCCTGTCAGCGCCACATTGATGAGCGAATACGCGAATCGTTACGATCGCGGCAAGTTGATTACCCTCGTGTTCTCGACGCAGGCGTTGGGCTTGATTATCGGGCCGCTGCTGACGGTGCTGTTGCTGGTGAGTGGAGTAGACCAGATCCTGACCTGGCGCATCCTGCTGGGAGTGGGAGCAATTCCGGCTCTCGCTACGTTCTGGTTACGTCGCCAGATCGCCGAATCTCCGCGTTTCGCGCTTGCCCATGGCAATGTTCAAGAAGCCGAGCAGGCTGTACAGATGGTCGTGAGCGGAAGAGGAGACGGAGGAAAGTACGACCATATTCATCAACAGCTAACCGATGGGTCGTTAGAGAAGATCAACCCGGCTATTAAGGTTGCTATAGATGGAGATGGCGTGCGCGTTCAGCCTGGGAGAATGGTTTCCGCGCGAGAATTGTTCACGACGCGGCATTTATTGATCTGGTTGGCAGGCGCGGCCGGCACCTGGTTTCTATTGGATCTTGCCTATTATGGCACGACGGTGTCAACGCCCTTAGTGATCAAGCTGTTCAGTCCACACACAACCCTCGTCCAGAACATGCTCTACACACTGCTGATCTTTGTGGCAGCGGCCCTGCCTGGCTATATTGTTGCAGCCCTGACAATTGATCGCATCGGGCGCAAGCGAATGCAATGGACAGGCTTTGCCATGATGGTGTTATCCTATGGCATACTTTTCCTCTTCCCGGCGCTGACGCAAATCGCCTGGACCTTCTTACTGCTCTATGGCTTGAGCTACTTCTTCATCGAGTTTGGACCCAATGTTACCACTTTTGTGCTGCCTGCTGAAATATTTCCGCTAGAAGCGCGCACCACCGCTCATGGTATCGCTGCGGCAGTGGGCAAGGTGGGGGCTTTCATAGGAGCATTTCTTTTCCCCCTACTGCTCAACAACCCGGCTTTCAAACTGCCTGGAGTAATGGGTATAGCTGCCATCGTGGCTCCCGCGGGATTTGCGCTGACTTTCGTGCTGCCAGAACCAGATCATAAATCACTGGAGACGATTGAAAAAGAGGGTGAAAGCGAAGACCGGCCGGTCGATGTTAAGGCGCACTCGTAGAGTACCATTTTTTGACAACGCGGGCAGAATAGGTTAAAGTACAGGTGTTTCAATTTAATACAGGCATGTTCCGGTGAAGTAGAGGCTAAAAGCGATGTCCACGCCCGCCCGCAAACAATATTTGCAAATGAAAAGTCAGTACCCCGATGCTATCCTGCTTTACCAGGTTGGGGACTTCTACGAAACGTTCGATGAGGATGCGCACATAGCCTCACGAGTCTTACAAATCGTGCTGACCAAACGTACCTATGGCGACGAAAAGGTGCCTCTGGCCGGCGTACCGCTGCACGCGCTCGACAATTATGTTGGCAAACTGATCCAGCACGGCTATAAAGTTGCCATTTGCGACCAGGTGGGCGAAGTCGGCAGAGGGCCGGTTGATCGCGCCGTAACGCGCATGCTCACGCCTGGTACACTTTCGGAGCCAAACCTGCTCCCGGCGCGTCAGAATAACTTCCTGGTGGCCATCGCAGCCGGGCGCGCGCAAACCGCGCTGGCAGCAGTCGATGTCAGCACAGGCGAATTTAGCGTCACCTGGTTTGCGTCCGATGAATTGCCCGCCGCATTGGAAGCCGAGCTGCAGCGCCTCGCCCCTACGGAATGCCTGCTCACCGAGGACAGCCGCTCATATACATATAAACTTCCTTCCGAGACTATGACGGTGACATCGTGTCCATCCTATTTCTTTGAACAAGAAGCGGCGCGTGCGCGGCTGTGCAAACTCTTCGGCGTGCAATCGCTCGCTGCCTACGGATGCGCGCATGCGCCCCAGGCCATCGCCGCTGCAGGCGCAATCGTGGCTTACCTGGAAAAGATGAATGGCAAACTGCTCTCACTGCTGACGGGGCTGCGCTCCTATCGCACCAGCAGCTACATGTCACTGGACGCGCACACCCAGCGCAACCTCGAGTTATTGCAGGGAGCGCGTCGAGGCTCCGCGCAGGGCAGCTTGTTGGGCGTGCTGAATCGCACGATTACTCCTATGGGCGCGCGCCTGCTGCGATTGGCTATTACCCAACCATTGCTTGACCTGTCTCAACTCGAGACGCGCCTGGACAGTGTTCAAGAACTTTATGAAAGCCCTGCCCTGCGCAGCCGCTTTATCATGTGTTTGCAGCGACTGGGCGACCTCGAACGCATCGCTGGGCGCGTGCGTCAGGGAACCGCTATCCCACGCGAGGTGCTGGCATTGCGCGAGTATCTTCAGGTAATTCCACAGGCGCAAACAATGTTGCGCGGCTGCGATGCTTCCCTGCTGCTTGAACTGGCCGGTGAAATGGATACCTGCCCGCAGGTGGCGGCATTGATAGATAAAGCTTTGACCCGCGCTGGCGAAGACGAAGAGCGTGAAGACGACGGGCGGCTGATTCGCGCCGGTTTTCATCCAGAACTGGACGAGTTGATCGCATCTATTCGCGACTCGCGCCACTGGATTGTCTCGTTAGAAGCTCGCGAGCGCGAACGCACCGGCATCACAAAGCTCAAGGTCGGCTTTAACAAGGTCTTTGGCTATTACATAGAGATCAGCAACGGCAAGTTGGACCAGGCTCCCTCCGATTATATGCGTAAGCAGACGCTGGTGAACGCCGAGCGTTTCATCACACCCGAATTGAAAGAGCACGAGGCACGTATCCTCAGCGCAGAAGAGCGTATCGAAGAGATGGAACTCAGCATTTATGCCGATGTGCTGCGTCAAATCGGCATCTATTATCCACAGTTGATGTCGACCGCCAGGGCTATTGCGCTGCT
>DATGGW010000438.1:0-4477 GCA_035308345.1 Ktedonobacteraceae bacterium
CTTCGTCCGTGGCCTCTGGCCGGGCATAGCGAATATTATCGGCCACTGTTCCCGAAAACAGGAAAGGGATTTGTGGCACAATACCCAGGTGACGATGGTAATCGTGCAGGTCAAAGGTGCGGATATCCCGTCCATCGATCAAAAGCTGGCCGCCCTGGAACTCGTAGAAGCGTGACACCAGCCGGGCAATACTGGTCTTGCCGGCGCCGGTATGCCCTACGATGGCTACCGTCTCCCCCGCCGCGATGCTCAAATTGAAGTTTGCCAGCACCGACTGGCGATTGTCATAGCTGAAAAACACATTCTTGAACTCGATTGCGCCGCTCATGGTGGACGCGGGTGTGATAAATCTGGCACCTACGAGATTGGGCAGGGTGCTAACGGGTTGATTATCGAGCTGGTGAACGCGCGGTTCAGCGTCGATGAGGGCAAAGACGCGCTCGCTGGCCGCCAGCCCAAGCTGGAACTGGCTCCAAAACGCGGCAATGCTGGTGATGGGAAACCAGAGCAGGCGAATACCCTGCAAGAAGAGGAACCAGTCGCCTGCTGTGATATTCTTGCTCAGCATGTCCAGCCCGCCGAAGTAGACGACGATCACCGTCCCGACATTGGCGACCAGCACCAGCAACGGGAACACACCGTTATAGACAAAACCTGAACGGACGTTGACCTGATATGATTGCTCGTTGACGCGCTTGAACTCCTGATACATGTTCTGTTCCTGGCGGAAGTTCTTGGCGACGGTAATACCGCTGATCGCCTCCTGCACGTTGGCATTTACATTTGCCAGCGAGCGCTGCGAGCGCTGCGTGGTGCGGCGCGCTATTCGCCGGAATCCCAGCGCAATAAGCGCAATGAGCGGCACGATAGTGAATGCCAGCAAAGCCAGTTCGATGCTCCTCACCAGCAGCACCACCGCAATCAAGAAGAAGAGTAACACCTGGCTGAGCAGGTTGAGCGTCAGTGTGACGACGGTTGCAAAATCCTCCGAATCTGATGTACAGCGGCTGACGATCTTCCCCGACGGGAATTCATCGTAGAAGGACATGTCGCGCGCGACGATGGAGTTAAAGGCGTCATTGCGCAGGCTTAAGACGACATCGCCCACGGCGCGCGCTGTTAGCCACTGGCGAAAGAAGTTGCACAGCCAGGAGAAGATGCCGGAGAGGAGTATAGCGCCAATCAGCAGCAAAATGACCTGCGCGGTGGGCGAGGCTACCACGATATTGATGCCATAGGAGATTAGAATAGGGAAGACGGTATCAAGCAGCGAGGTCAGAACGACCAATAGCGCAACCACCATCATGATGCGCGCTTTGGGCCTGAAATAGCCGATGATGCGCGCGATCAACTGGCGGTCTGTATAGGCGCGGTCGTATGCCTCGGCGTCCAGTCCGTCCATGATAAAACCCATGATTGCTCCTTGAAAATACAATTGTACTCATGTAACACCTCAGGGCGACCGCAAGGGTCTCCTCCCCACACCGCCCCACTCCCGCCCTTACAAAGAACGAGCCGTCTCCACCAGCGTAGTCATGGTAAGGGCGGGGGTGAGGGGGACGCGGAGGGGAGACCCTTGCGGTCGCCCTCGTTCCCAAACGTACCGGAGAAAGAGCCATGTCCGGCGGGCAGCGCCCTCTCGTAGTGGGCGAAGATACGGCGGTAGGTCTCGCAGCGTTCAAGCAATTCGTCATGCGCGCCTTGATCGATCAGTTCTCCGCGTTTCAAGACGAGTATTTTATCTGCCCAGCGTATCTGCGACAGTCGATGTGTAATCAAAAGGGTGGTGCGTCCCAGCAAGAGGCGATGTATGGCTTTCTGGATCTCATCCTCGGTTGCGCTGTCGATGGCGCTGGTCGAATCATCAAGGATGAGGATGCGCGGGTCGGTGAGCAGGGCGCGAGCGATGGCGATGCGCTGGCGCTGACCGCCCGAAAGGGTGACGCCGCGCTCGCCAATGACGGTGTCATACCCTTCTTTGAAGCTCTCGATAAAGTTGTGCGCCTGGGCATCCTTTGCCGCCTGTTCGATGGCAGCCTGATGCGCGCGCTCACCCCACTGCCCCAGTCCGTAGGCGATGTTTTCAGCGATGGAGCGTGAGAATAGGAAGATGTCCTGCTCGATGGTGGAGATCTGCGAGCGCAGCGCATCCAGGCTCCAGGCGCGCACATCAACGCCATCGACGAGGATGCGCCCTCCATCGACGTCGTAAATGCGATTGACCAGCTTCGTGAGCGTACTCTTACCTGCCCCCGTCTGGCCGACGATAGCGACGGTTTGCCCCGGATGCGCCTGGAAGCTGAGAGCTTTCAGGATAGGCGCGCCGCCGTAGCTGAAGTCTACGTTCTCGAAGACGATTTCGCCGCGCATTTGCGCGCTGTAGCCACCCTCGTTTTCATCCAGTTCGGTCTCTTCCTTCAGGATAGCCAGGATGCGCTCCGCTCCGGCCACGCCCAGTTGCACCAGGCTGAAAGCCCAGTTTGAATTGAAAGCCGGGTAGTGCAATAAGATCATCAGCCCCATGTAAGCCACCAGGCTGCCGACCGAAAGCTGGTGATGCAAGACCAGCAGCAGGCTGTGCAAGAAGGCCGCGACCAGGGCCAGCGCGAGCAGCAAAGGCGGCAGATACCACGCCTGCACCAGCCCATTTTGAATGAAGTAATCACGATAGCGGGTGGCGCTGCGCGCGAACTTGCGCTTCTCCTGCGCTTCCTGAGCGGTGGCTTTCACCACTTCAATACCCGTGACTGTTTCGTTCAGACCGGCATTGAGTTCGCCAAACTGCTCGCGCATGCGATCTGAAACGGGATTGAGCTGGCGCGAGTAGTAGCGCAGCGCGATCAGAAAGGCTGCCGTAAAAAGCAAGGGTGTCAGCAGCAGTTGCCAGTTCAAAAGCCCGATGAAGACGACGCTTATAACGAGGCTGCTAAACGAGTCGAAAATGATGTCAAAGCCGGGCACAATCATGCTGCTCAACTGGGTCATGTCGTTAGCTGCGCGCGCCATGATATCGCCAACGCGCTGCCGGTTATGGAAGGTCTGGCTTTTACCCAGCAGGTTCGCGTATAACTCGGCGCGCGCATCGCGCGCAACTCGTTTCCCGGCCAGTTCGGGGAAGAAACGCGCGCTCAGATCGAGACAGCCAGAAAGCAAAACGAAGCCAAGCAGGATGAGCGCCAGGCGCACCAATCCACCGCGGTCGCCCTGCAAGACCGCGTTGAAAGCCAGACCTGTCAGCACCGGCATGAGGGATACAAGACAATTGAGAATAATGACAATCAGCATGTAGATGACAATAAGATGGCGATAGCGCGCGAGGTGGGAGAGAAGCCAGCGCAGTGGAGTCGCCTGGTTGTAGCGATATTCCCCGGCGACCGTAAATTCGCGTTTGAGCAAAGGGAGCTTCCTTATGTTGGTGGGCGCGATAAATCGCGTGCCTACAAATACAAATCTTTGTGAAGCGTTAGCACATATATTCTACCATATTTTAACCAGGCATGGCGACCGCATTTTAACCAGGCATGGCGACCGCAAGGGATCGCCACTACTATACCTACGCGCAACGGCCTGGGGAGCCGCCATATAGTAGGGGCGACCCTTGCGGTTGCCAGGGCTCATACGACCTTGCAACAGCCCTGGCCTCAATGCTGAGATGGTCGCGGTGCATGTTGGGACGAAGCCAGAAACGCTTGCATAAGCTGGTTCACCTCTTCGGCCTGCGCATACATGAAAAAACGCTCGCCGCCTGCAACGACGTGGTAGCCAGCGCAGGCGGGTAGCTGCTGCGCCAGCCAGCGCGTTTTCGCTTCGGGCGCGAGCGCGTCACCGGCGCGATTAATAAGCAACACCGGCATGGTCAGGCATTCCAGGCGCTGCCGTATATCGAAATTATGGATGATGGGCAGCACGGAAAATTTATAGAGGGCAGGCCAGAGCGCAATCTTTCGAAATTGTTCCTCAATCAAACTGCGAGGCAATTGACAGGGACGGGGGACGATGGAGCTGTGGGACATGATGTAGTTGATCACGATGCGGCGCAAGAACCAGGCGGGGAGTATATGTTCGACGGGCAGGCGTAGAAAGAGTTCGTGTAATATCCAGATGAAGGGATGCGGCGCGATCTGGTAATCGGCTGCCTGGGAGATGATTATCAGGGAGCGGCAGCGCTGCGGGTAGCGTATGGCGAACTCGAAGAGCACCATCGCGGCATCGCCATGTCCGGCGAGATCGACCCGCTGCAGGCCCAGGCTATCGAGCACGCTCAGCAACTCTCCCGCGCGCTCCTCCAGCCCGATAAAGCGAGCGCGATTCTCATGTCGTCGATACATGATGACGCGGCGCGACCGGCTGAAAGCGCGCACCTGGCGGGCATACACCCACTCGAGATGTTCGAGGATCGGCACAAAAACCAGCGGCTCCCCTTCGCCAATATCAATGAGAGGGAGATCAATATTTCCCACCGGCATGCGCCGCCAGA
>DATGGW010000439.1:0-6797 GCA_035308345.1 Ktedonobacteraceae bacterium
GCGCGGTCGTGGAATGGCGACCGCCATGCAGGGCAGCGGCGTCGCCAGCTTTGAACTGGGAGGCGCGTCAATCAAGCTCAACGAGGATGGATCGTTCAACGTCATGACGGGCGCAACCGATATCGGGCAAGGCAGTGATACGATTCTGGCGCAAATCGCGGCAGAGGCGCTGGGTGTTGGCCTGGATAAAATTATTATGCATTCAGTCGATACCGACTCCAGCGTATTTGACTACGGCTCCTACGCATCCAGCACGACCTATATCAGCGGCGGCGGCGTCAAAGTCGCTGGGGACCGCGTGCGCCAGCAAATCCTCGCGGTGGCGAGCGATTTGCTAGATTGCGCAGCAGAAGATATGTCAATTATTGACGGGGTGATCTATACGCCGCGAGGACGCAGCCATCTCACTGTCGCGGACGTCGCCAACGAAACCTTGTATGGCCGTCATCGCCAGCAAATTATGGCCAAGGGCGATTTCTGGACGGATGACTCACCCGCGCCTTTCTTCGCGCAGTTTATCGAAGTCGAGATAGATACGGAAACGGGCCAGGTGCGCGTCACAAAGGCGATTAACGCGCTGGATTTAGGCAAAGCCATCAATCCAACACTGGCAACAGGGCAGGTCGAGGGCGCTGTAGCGATGGCGCTGGGATACGCGCTCAGTGAAGAAGTTAAGTTCGACGAACAGGGCAGGGTGCGCAACGCGGGTTTTGTCGATTACAAGGTCATGTCAACTATAGATATGCCAGAGATGACTACTTTCCTGGTAGAAGACACTGAATATACAGGTCCATTTGGCGCGAAGTCCGCCGGTGAGGTGCCAACAAATTGTATGGCTCCGGCGATTGCCAACGCAGTGTATGATGCATCAGGCATACGCATACGCAGCCTGCCCATTACACCAGAAAAGATTTTACAGGCGTTAGATGAAAAGAAAGCGCAGTGAGCGTGTAAGGGTCTAGAACAGGGGGAGAACATGGCTCAGGAGCCGCAGGAGCAGATCACCAGCGCCTATCTTGTCATCCAACAAGGGCCGCATGGAAGTCGAAGGATGGAAATCTGGAAAGAATGCACCACCATCGGGCGCAGCCGCGATTGTGACATCTTTCTCGAAGATTTAGCAGTGCATCGCAAGCAGGCCAGTATTCTATTTACCGAAAGTGGATATGTCCTGCGCGATGATCACGGTGGCAGCGACAGCTTTGTGAATGAGCAGCCCATTCTGGAATACCTGCTGCATGATGGGGATGTGCTGCGCTTTGGCAATACGCTGCTTACTTTCTATGGACACGAGGGAACACGGCCTTTCCAGCTTGCCTCGTCACGCGGACGCGAGTCGCTCCTGGGGAAAACACCGGAGCCGAACACCAGCGCCATCTCGAAACTAGACCTCTCGAACCCACGCGGCATGGTGCGCAGCTTTGAAATGCTGCCAGAAATGACCATCGGGCGCAGCCGCGAATGCGATATCTTCCTGGAAGACCTGGCCGTAAGCCGCCTGCACGCCACCATCCGCGAACTGAATGATGGCGGTTATGAGATCGAAGATCATCGCTCCGCCGCCGGAACGCTTGTGAACGGTATGCGCATTACACGCTATCGTCTGATCGAAGGCGATGTCATACAGATCGGTCTGAATAGACTGACTTTCCGGCGTTCGCGCGAGTGAATGGACGCGATTGATCGCGACCCTACAAATGTTTGTTCGGGGAATGAACAAGACGCATAATTGTCTTTACGCGCTCTCCATATCTATCCACCATAGAACCATCTTCAAGCTGTACCGGCGGCGTGTAGGCATGTGTCTCACGGATGAAACGCCGCACTTCCAGCGGTACATCCTGTTGATGTGTCTTCAAATCCTGGCGAATGCGGCTGGAAGAAATATCGCGATAACCGGCATTCAAGGGAAGCATATGCACATGCCCGGCAAATGGAGCGTTTTCAGACCGTGCCAGCAGTGTTGTCAATTCAGCAGCGCCCGCTCCGGCGCGAGGCGCAACCAGTATTTCCGCCAGGGCAAATAGTTCACGCAGCGCCTTATCCCGATCTTCATAGTAATGCGCGTCAAATACCTGCACGATTTTATCGTAACCAAGCAGGAAGTAGAGCCGCTTCACCTTGTGAAATGCTGCGCGAATGGCCTCGGCCTGCTCTACATACAAACCCAGGTTAAAGAGCAAAATCCCGCTATGGCGTACATGGTTATGCAACACCGTATCGAGTAAGAGAATTCGATCAAGCAGCAAAGGACGCTCGATACTCTCCTTATCGGTGGTGCGCTTGCTCATGGCTGCATATACACGCATACCTCCATGCAGTTGCCCGAATTGCCGCGCCTGCCTCAACAATGCCAGGTGAGCTGTAGTTGGTGGATTGAACGAGCCGGGAAAGACAATGATATTCCCTTCAGGCGCTGGAGAACCAGGCACAATACGCACCTGCGCCCCTGCTTGTGTGTCTAACTGGTCCAGCAAGCGCTGAATCTGCCGGAAACGAATAATAGTGCGATCCGAAAACATGCCTTGATTATAGCATGCCCGAAAGCAAGAAACGACGGCATGGCGACCGCAAGGGATCGCCACTACTATACAAGACGAGTTCGACGGGCAATAGAGTATAGTAGTGGCGATCCCTTGCGGTCGCCATAAAGCAAACTTTTAAAACGTCCTCATATGTGTAGAATATACCTTGTCAGCTATTGGTATGCCTGTTACACTCAATACAGACATCTCATCCTTATTGATGAATGAGATTTAGTGATAGCTGGTGGATTCCTTGTTTTGCCTGTAAGAAATGAGCGATTTTTGACGTACTATTCTCATGATAGGGTTTAGCTCATCCCTGTCTATTGTTGAACTGTCCACGAAGTGCGTTTTTGTTAGTCCGTAATAATTCATTCAGGCACATGGAGGTGTCCAAACATGAGTAGCCAGGATCGTGAGCTGTTTGACCCGTTATTTTCCCCACACAATCGTCGTGAATTTCTGAAGCGAGCCGGCGCAATTGGTCTTTCCGGAGCCGCGCTCTCCGCATTCCTCGAGGCATGCGGCAGTACTGGTGGAGGTGGCAGCACAACGCCCACCTCCAGTGTCAATATGGCAGGTCCGATCGACTTGCCGACCTTGATGTCGCATGCTAAGACTGAAGGCAAGTTGCAGGCCATCGGCATCCCGCCCGAATGGGCTGACTACAAGGACATCCTGGCCGGCTATAGCAGTAGCTACGGTATTCCCGTACAATACAAAGTCGAAGCCGAATATTCCTCGGCGCAGGAACTGGTCGTCTTCAAGAACTCAAAGACCCATCCGCACGGTGATATCGGCGATGTCGGTTTCGTATTCGGTCCCCAGGCCGTTCAGCAGGGGCTGGTAACGCCCTACATCCACTCACACTGGGCCGATATCGACGCAAGCCTGAAAGACGCGAACGGCAACTGGTGTACTGAGTACTACGGCGCTCAAGCCTTTGTAATCAACACCGATATCGTGAAGAAACCGCCCGCTTCTTTTGCCGATCTGCTCAACAACAGTTACAAGAATATGGTCGGCATTGATGGCGACCCCAGGCAGGCTAACGACGCTTTCCTGGCGGTCTACTCGGCATCGCTCGCCAACGGTGGTAGCCTGGACAACATTCAACCTGGCATCGACTTCTTCGCCAAACTGAAGAAGAATGGTAACTTCACCGTGGCTCGCTCCAGCGTCGCCAACATCGCGAAAGGCGAGGTAGCGATTGCCGTTATGTGGGACTACCTGGGACTGGGCTTCCGCGATCAACTGGCGGGTAAGCCAAACATAGCAGTCGTCATCCCTTCGGACGGTTCGCTGGCAGGCCCCTACGTCTCTATCGTAAACAAGACCGCGCCAGATCCTTTTGCGGCGCGCCTGTGGATTGAGTACATTTTCTCGGATCAAGGGCAGTTGTTCTACCTGACGGGTTATGCCCACCCGGCGCGCTACCAGACGCTGGTCGCCCAGAACAAAGTGCCAGCTGACCTGGCGGCGAAATTGCCGCCTGCATCTCAGTATACAAATGTGAAGTTTCCCAGTCTCACTCAACTGACGACTGCTACCGGCATCGTCAGCCAGAACTGGGGTTCGCAGGTGCTGGGAGCGTAATCGGAGTTGTAGCTATACATATAAGTACCAGGGCTTTTCGAAAGTTGCGGTTCGGCCAAATAATCGTAGTCATTGTAGGGGCGGGGGTAGCCGATGATGTGGGGTGAGGACCCTTGCGGTCGCCCTTGCAGCTCGACTTTCGAAAAACCCTGTACTGTATGAGTACCGCATAAATGGAAGGGCGAGATTTCATATGCTATGATGAACGTTAACATGAATCGCGCCCTTTCAACCTGTCTTATAAGACAATAATCAGGAGGTGGCTTGATGCAACCACAGGTTGCCGGGAGTGCAACTGAAACCTCGATCACTGGAGGTGTAGGAAAGGCCACTTCCAGAACCAGGAGATCGAACGGAAGAGGATGGAGTTATAATCTCACAAGCTGGCTGGGACTCGTGCCATTTTTATTGTTCTGCCTGCTTTTTGAAGTATTACCGGCCATCATCATCATCCAGGGCAGTTTCACCGAAAATAATACCGGCAAATTCACACTGAACAACTTCCAGCGCATGTTGTCACTTCCAAGCAATGTACACGCTTTTGGAACCAGTCTTTCTATTTCTATCGTGACAGCCTTAATTGGAGGTATAGTTGGTGGAATAGCCGCGTATGGCGTCTATGCTCTGCGCATATCCTGGCTGCGTAATTTCCTGATTGGCTTCTCAAGCATCGCCGCAAATTTCGCCGGCGTGCCACTGGCCTTCGCATTTGTGGCAACCCTGGGCGTCACGGGTTTTGTCACCGTTGCCATCCATAACCTGTTCCACGTGGATTTGTACGGAGTTGGATTTAGTCTGTACCAGTTCTGGGGACTTGTGATTGTCTATGTCTATTTCCAATTGCCATTGATGATCCTGGTTACACTCCCCGCCTTAAACGCGCTGCGCCCCGAATGGCATGAGGCTGCGACTAACCTGGGCGCGTCCAACTTTACCTACTGGCGGCGTGTCGCGCTACCCATCCTGCTGCCCTCATTAATCGCCGCTACTATGTTACTATTTGCCAATGCCTTCGGGGCGTATGCTACTGCGGTCGCGCTGGCGCAGGACAGCATCAACCTGGTACCGATTCTTATCAGTTATGTCGTCAATGGCAACGTTACTGTTGATTTTGGCCTGGGTAATGCGCTGGCAGTTGGCATGATTGTATTGTTGCTTATAGCACTCTCACTCTATACGGCGATGCTGCGCAGGGTCAACGTCTGGCAAGGAAGGTAAAAGAAATGCAAACAGGTTCTAGCAATATAGCCGGACGAGCAATAGCGGATGAGTATACGCGTCCAAAGGGCAAAGACAGATCCCGGCGAGGTGGCTTTGGCTTGGATAGGGTCGCTGTTATAGTCGTCATGCTTTACCTGCTGATCCCACTGGGAGCAACGCTTGTTTTTGGACTTGGCGGCGGCGGCGGCATTTCGACATTCCAACGCATTTTCAGCGATGCCGATTTCTCACAAACACTGCTCACCTCGCTCGAACTGGCGATTGGAACTACTCTACTAGCCATTGTGCTGGTAACGCCGACAGCATACTGGGTGCAACTCAGGCTGCCACGGGCCCGTCCATTGTTGGATTTTCTTACCCTTATTCCGTTTGCTGTACCCGCTATCGTGTTATCGGTTGGATTCCTTGAGGAGTTCAGTGGTACGAGCGGTCCACTTATCAATACGCTCTCTCTGGGTCTTGTGCCGTTCATGAGCAATACACTAAATATCATCAATACTGGTCCACTGCTGGTTTGCGCATACGTGATCATCGCGCTGCCTTTTGTTTATCGCCCTATCGATAACAGCCTGCGCGCGATTAACACAACCGTACTTACGGAAGCAGCCTATAGCCTGGGAAGCGGCTGGTGGCGGGCATTTCTCACCATCATTTTGCCTAACATCTGGCCCGGCGTGATCAGCGCGGCGCTGCTCGTTTTCTCAACAGTGATGGGCGAATTTACCATCGCCAGCCTGTTCAACATCTACACATTCCCAATTTACCTGAATGACACGGGGCAAAATGACCCATATAAAGCCGCCTTGCTGTCGTTTTTGAGCTTCATTCTCACATTGCTTTGTGTGCTTGGTATCATCCTACTCGTGCGCGGGCGGCGCGGCGGCTCTGCGCAACAAGGCAGCCAGGTCGACATTGCTGGCGCAAGATAACTAGTAAGGAGAAGAGCATGGCTTTCCTAGAACTGGAGAATATCGCCAAAGTTTTTGGACGCAACACGGCTGTCGATCATATCAACCTGGCTGTAGAACATGGCGAATTTGTCACACTACTTGGGCCGAGTGGTTGTGGAAAAACCACCATCCTGCGTATAATCGCGGGTTTCGAGACGCCGAGCGAGGGGACAATCCTGCTGGATGGGGAAGACATCACGCAGCGAGCCGCAAGCAAACGCCCGATGGGCATGGTCTTCCAATCATACGCACTCTTCCCCCATATGACAGCAGAACAGAACATCGCTTTCGGCATGAGTATTAAACACCTGCCAAAAGACACCATCAAACAACGCTGCGCTGAATTACTCGAGCTGGTCGGTCTGGGCGATAAGGGGCGCAGCTACCCACATCAACTATCCGGCGGCCAACAACAGCGCATCGCCCTGGCGCGCGCCCTGGCCGTCGAGCCAAAGGTGCTGCTGCTTGACGAGCCGCTCTCTGCGCTCGATGCCAAAGTGCGCGT
>DATGGW010000440.1:0-10555 GCA_035308345.1 Ktedonobacteraceae bacterium
GTGGGTTCTCCAAGAAGCGCGCGCACATTGATCTCTGGCTCAAGGAGATAACGCCAAGCAGCGAACTGCGCCGATGGTATGGTCATGACCCTGAGAAGTTCGCGGAGTTTCGCCGGCGCTACGAAGCCGAATTGGCATCTGAGACTGGGCAGGCAGCCCTGGCAAAACTACGCGAACTGGCGAAGCAGGGACCGGTTACCCTGGTGTTTGCTGCACGTGATACCGAACACGCAAATGCCGTTGTGCTACATGATCTGCTGCTGCGTGACTCCTGAAGAGCATGGGCAGGAGATGATGATGCGCAAGTAAAGCGGGAGAAAAAGATGTCTTTCCATAAATTGTTTGCAGGTATTGACAACAAGCGGAAGTTGCTGCACGAGCAGCATTATTCTCCCGGAGGAGGCAGTGCCGGTTTGTCATATTGCACGATGGTCACACCCGCCAGCACGAAGATGCAGCCCAGAATCTGGCTGATGTCGAGGTGTTGGCCGAGCCAGAAATAGGCGATGATGCCTGATGCTGGAAGTTCCAACATGCCGACGATCCCCACGCGAGCCGCATCGACGCGGCGCAGACCGCCTACCACCAGCGCGAATGGCGCAGCCATGCCGATGATGCCTACCAGCCCTATCAGTACAAGGTGGAAGGGAGACCAGGTTTTAGCGGGAATTGCCCAGGGTGGCTGAATGCTGAACCAGAAGATACTGGCAACCAGCGCCCCATAGCCGGTTGAAGTCATCGATGGGAGGTATCGACCTACTCTGCGCCCACATAATAGATAGGCGGTGTAGGAGATGAGCGCAAGCAGCGCGTAGAACAATCCCAGCGTATCCAGGTTGTTCAGGCTTGCGTGCCAGACGCCTGTGAGCAGCACGACGCCAATCAACGAAAGACCAAGCGAGACGAGTACCTGCGATGATGGCATATGCCTGTACCACAGCGCTTCTCCAAGCGCGATCCATGTGGCGGAAGTGAATATGATAACCAGTGCCACGGCAAGCGGCAGGCGACTGATCGCCAAAAAGTAAGTGAAGGTGTTTATCGCCAGTACTAATCCAAATACCACTATCCAACCCCAGTGGCGGCGCGGCGCATTCAGAGCTTTGCGCTGCCAGACTATCATCGCTGCCAGCAAGCAAATGCCACCGATAAGCATACGGAACGAGATCAATGTGAGGGGCGTAACGCCGTCATTGAAGAGCAGAGTCGAAATATTTCCATTCACA
Source organism: Ktedonobacteraceae bacterium (assembly GCA_035308345.1). GTDB lineage: Bacteria > Chloroflexota > Ktedonobacteria > Ktedonobacterales > Ktedonobacteraceae > CF-113. Next base: position 1,227 of record DATGGW010000440.1, read on the forward strand.
CCGAAAAGGATAGCTCCGCCTGCGACCATCAGGTAGCCGGTGGTGGGGCGTTGAGAAATAGCGGGTTTCGTGTTACCTGGCCCTTCTGAAAGCGCGGCGCTCAGTTCTCAAAATTGATGGTCACACGAGGCAATTTCAACTGCGCCGTCCGGTGCGCCCACGCGCGAATCGCCTGAGCGACTACTTCATTATCGCGGGGCTGGCGCAACTTATCGCGCTCCACGACCCGCCTGGTCATCACCTGAATGTGCCAGCCTCCATTCACACGCTTTAATCCTGATGGTGTAGCAACCCTCAGCAAGGCCGCAATTCGAGGGGACTGATTATTGACGACTTGAAGAATGTCCGACCAGTTTTCGTGCAGCACCGACGTAAACTGTTCCGCGAATTCATCGTATCTAGCGCGTGGGGTCTGCTCCATGTAGCGCCTCCTCGTTTGTCTAGAGTAAGACTGGCATGACTCTAGTATAGCATATTTTGCTCGCCTGCAAGTGAAGTTTGTTTTGCAATTTGTCGCGCAGTTTTGATACACTTAGTCGTGGCCACTTTCAGTACGCATAGATAGCCAAGGAGCAAGTGAATATGGATTTTACAGAGAACAGGCTTAGCCGCATGGCACAGGTGTTGATTCGCTATTCGCTCGCTGTGCAGCCAGGTCAGCTTGTAGCAGTCATGGCGGGAGTTGAGGCCATTCCGCTTGTGCGCGAGGTATACCGTGAAATCTTGCGCGCTGGCGCTTATCCAGAGCTACAATTGGAGATGGACAATGCGCGCGAAATCTACTTGAAAGAAGCCAGTGATGATCAACTTCGTTTTGTCTCGCCGGTCAAGCAATTGATTAACGAGCGTTTTGACCGCTTACTCTATATCGATGCAGATACGAATACACGCCGTCTCTCGCGTATAGACCCAATACGCGCGGCGGCCAGGCGCAAGGCGTTAGATGCAACTGATACGCTCTGGGCAGCGCGCGCGGCGCAGGGAGCGATGCGCTGGTGCTATACGCAGTACCCTACCAACGCCTATGCGCAGAATGCCAATATGTCGCTGGATGACTACTGGGAGTTCATAAACAGCGCCTGCATGCTGAATGAGCCAGATCCGTTGCTAAGCTGGCGCTCCTTATCCGAACGTCACCAACAACTTGTCAGATGGCTGCAGGGGCGCGAGCAGGTTCATGTCGTGGGACCCGATACCGATCTCACTCTTTCCATCGCGGGGCGCTCTTTTCTGACATGTGATGGGCATACCAACTTCCCCGATGGTGAAATCTATACCGGCCCTGTGGAGAATAGCGCGCAGGGAACTATACGTTTCACTCTTCCCAGCAGCTACGATGGTCACCCGGTCGATGATATCCGTTTGCGTTTCGAGCACGGACGCGTTGTCGAGGCACACGCCGTCTCCGGTGAAGATTTTTTGCTCAGCATGCTCGACATAGACGACGGAGCCAGGCGTATTGGCGAGTTCGCCTTCGGTACGAATTACGGCATCCGCGAGGCCACTCGCAACACCCTGTTCGATGAGAAGATCGGCGGCACACTGCACATGGCTCTGGGACGCAGTTATCCCGAATCTGGTGGACGGAACGTTTCCGCGCTGCACTGGGATATGGTTTGTGATTTAAGACGGCAAGGTGAAGTACGAGTAGATGGTGATCTCTTTCTGAAAAATGGGCAATATATCCTATGGCTATAGGAAGACTTAAAACGTTACCTGCATTATTTGCTCATTTGCCTGCTTAAAAGCTTGACAAACCCATCCTTTTATATTACTCTTCTTTATGGATATACTGCTCATTTTCTTCCCTGGCGCACAGTTTCTATCGATCCCTCGGATGCGAATTCGACTCCACGGCGAGTGACTATGCCAGTCGTTGTAGAGCGAGACTCGCAGCCCGTCACCGGCAAGGTCTGCGTCGGTGAATCTCGCAATCTCTTCTATTGGACGGTCTTCTGCTTCGCAAACCCTGCTTGTGTACAACAAGAGGTGTAGTTGCTGCTCGATAGCAGTAATAGATGCAGAAGAGCATAAGTCAGGAGGCGTTTCCAAGATGAGTCGAATCCTTCATTTCCTTCATTGCAAGAGCACTATTCCCTTTCTGATCGCCTTTATCCTTGCCGTCGCCTTTACAGGAGGCTCGGCCTCTGCTGCCTCTGCACTTTCCGCAGTACCCGCATCTGCTACGAACCATAGCAGCAACCCCCTCTGTCAAAAACTTGGCAAAACCTTCGAGGGCTCTTCAGGGATGCAGATGTGGTGCTTCGGAGAACAGCCCAACGGATCGGGACAGGCTCTAAAGACAAGGGCGTTGTCGGGCAAAAGCGGCGGTGGGGCTAGCCCAAACGTTGATGCTGCCAACCCCGCTGAGGATGTTTCGGCATCCGGTGTGCAAGCTTTCGGGCAATCGGAAACTTCCATTGCTGCTACCGGTCCCTACGTCGTTGAGGGCTGGAACGACGCTACTACATTCGTCTCCTCCTGCGGCGCAGCCATGAACAAGGAGGAGGGGACGGGATTAGGCTTCTCAGCAGATGGTGGAGCAACCTTCACCGACGAGGGGGGATTACCCAATGCTAACTGCAATTCGGCCCTCTATGGTGGAGACCCGAGCGTCGAGGCCTGGAGCCCCGGTGGGACGTCTTACTTCTATGTCAGCAGCCTGTACAACCCAACTTTCTCATCTCCTGGTACACCGTCTGGTTCGCCCGCCGAAAGCCGCTCTTTCGTGGCTCTTGATGCCTGCAAAGCTACCGGCACGGGTTCATCGGCTCTGCTGAGCTGCGGCCAGCCCGTCCTGGTGGCAGCGAGTTCACAGTGCATCAGTTTCAGTGGCGGTGGCTTCGCTTGCAGTTTTCTGGACAAGGATTTCATGTCGATTGATCCTGTGCGGGGCCGACTCTACATGTCGTTCACCGAGTTCTTTTTCAACTTTCAGACCGGCGTTCAAACAAGCACAGTTGAGCTGGCGGTTTGCGACATTGGCACTTCGACCGGTGGAGCAGGAACAGCCGGTGGCTCGGCGGGCGCGCCAGTGTGTTTCAATGGCGGCAGAGGCTCAACGCTAGCTCCAGCTTCTCCTTACATGGTTGTCGCCCCCAATGACATTCACGGTTGCGAGAATGAGGGCGCCTACCCGGCTGTAGATGTGGCAACGGGCGATGTCTACGTGGCATACGAACATAACTGGGCAACCAGCTTTATGAGCTTTCCTGGCAACCTGTGCACATCTTTACCGGTTCAGGAAGTGGTGAACTACATCCCCTTCTCGTGCCTGACGCTCGCGCCAAGATCAGCCTGCGCGCTTCCAAAAACCACGAATGGTGTCAGCGTCACTTCGATGGAGGCTGCATTCATCCCTGGTTACAGTCGCTTCCCGATGAACGACTTCCCGCGCATTGCAGTGAGCGACTCCGCAGGAACGGTGAGCATAGTCTGGAACGATGCCCGCTTCCACCCGGCCGGTGACATCCTCATGCAGAGCTTTAACCTTGCAAGCCTCACGGCTGTCCAGACAGCAGGGCCGGTGGTGATCAATAGCAGCGGCGGCGGCTGGCACTTCCTGCCTGGATTGCGTAACGCCGATGCGAACGGCAACCTGAACATCTCGTTCTACAGTCGTAGTTCAGCGAACACAGCGGTAACCGATCTGGTTGTAGCCCTGGCCGTCGATCCTAAGGCGACGAGTACGCCTGCCAATGTGCTGGTCACTGATACGCCTTCGGACTGGAGCAGCGTCTCGTCAGATATTAACCCGAACTTCGGCGACTATACAGATACCTATGTCATAGCCACGCCGGGCGCACCCTTCACCGGCACGACGGTCTTCGCAGCGTGGAGTGATGGCCGCATCGGGGACCCGCAACCTTTCAGCAGCGCGATTAACCAGTAAGCGATTGGAGTATCGGCGTCTAACTCTGCTGGTTACTCAATGGGCAGGGACATGCATGGCGGCCCAATCCCAGGTCATCATGCATATCCCTGCCCAACAATTCCATCTGGTTACTATCGGGGCAAATAGGAGCGGAATTTCGCACGCTCTTTCATACGTAAAGACTAGCTTTACTACTGAAGTATCTGCTGTAAGACCGTTTCGACAAGATTGGATGGGATGGCGAAACTGAGGCCATTGGCGGCGGTGTTGGATTCAGTATTGATGGCGGTCAAGGTTGGGATACCAACGAGCTGCCCCTGCAAGTTGATTAAAGCTCCGCCGCTGTTGCCGGGATTGATGGCGGCATCGGTCTGGATGGCGTTGAAGATGGTGGCGCCAGTTGACTCGGTGACGCTGCGGTTCAACGCGCTGACGATGCCTTTCGTGGCTGTTTCAGTGATGCCGAGGGGGTTGCCAATCGCCAGCACCTCTTGCCCTACGGCCAGGCTGGATGAATTGGCGATCTGGGCGACCGTCATGTGCGCGAAAGGTGCAATGCGCACGACGGCCAGGTCATCGGCTGCAACCGTACCCACCAACTGTCCCTGTTCAGTGCTGCCGTTGGACAGCACAATTGCGATGTTCTGCGCGCCACTGACGACGTGGTTATTGGTCACAATGTCTCCTTTGGAATCAATGATGACCCCTGAGCCTAGCTGTGTTCCCTGCGCTGTCGTCACAAGAACTTCGACGACAGATGGCTCTATCTTTGCAATGGCTGCCTCCTGCGCGGCCTCTAACGTCGTGCTACTGGAAGACGTAGCAGTGGCTGTGGCAGTTGTATGTGAGGCAGCGGTTGTATTACTGCCGCCGGTACTGGTAAATTCCCAGCCAGCAAACAGACCCACGCCAAAGATGAGGACAAGCACGAGAGTGAGGAGCAGTATCGCTCCCGCGCGGCTCGGCCTGCGGCGCGGCGGTATTGGTGGCCCAGCAACTGGCTCCGGTGGATACGGAGGTGGCTGGAACGCGATATGTTCGCCAGTAGTTGACGTGACCGGGATAGTGTCTAAAACGCCTACTGACGCGGACGATGTGTATTGCTGTGGGTATGGGTACGATGTATAGACTGCAAAATCATCTTGTTGCATCTTCGTGATCTCCTGTTTTTTCAGACATTTTGTTAATTCGTTTCACGAATATCCATTACACTATGCTTGTTCCTATGTGATGCGCAAGGATTTGCTGCTTGCGTTAGTACAATGATAAGCGGAAAATATGTGGAGAGTATAAGAGATAGATGGGAATATTCTCATTGCACCTTTACAATTATTTTACACGTCGCATTTGCTATATTCAATGGCTATAGGAAATATGCGACCTAAAGCTTCCACCAGTTGCTGTGCCACTTTTTAGCGGCTGCCAGGGCATCCTGCGTCTCCCGCGTAAAGATGGTGCTAGAGCGGTCTACCTCGGATGTGCCCGCGTTGACATCGACGATACCCAGGTCAACACCGACGAGAGGTTCGATGGCCGCAACTGTGCAATATGGCACATATGACGCGCTGTAGCCGCCTTCTTGCAACATGAGGAGGCGGCCATCGCAAACTTCCTCAGCCAGTCCAAGCATCATTTCGGATATTCTGCGGAAACCTGCCATAGTCATCATAGCCTGGGCAAGTGGGTCCAGCCAGCTCGCATCCTGGCCGGCGGAGATAATCACAAGTTGCGGGCGATAGTGCAGCCCGATGGGCAGCACAAGCTGCTCGAAGGCAGCGCAATAGCCTCTGTCGCCCGTGCCCGCCGGAAGCGGGATGTTGACCGTATAGCCCGCGCCAGCACCGCGCCCCACCTGCTCAAGCTCACCTGATAGTTCAGGATACCAGTTGTGCTGGTGTAGCGAGACGAATAGCACACCTGGATCGGCATAAAAGGCATCCTGCGTGCCATTGCCGTGATGCACATCCCAGTCCACGATCATCACACGTTCCAGATCAAAAGTCTTACGCGCGTAATGCGCGGCAACAACGGCATTATTAAAAATGCAGAAGCCCATCCCGCGATTGCTCATAGCATGATGGCCGGGCGGTCGCAGGAGCGCATAAGCATTGCGCACTTCGCCCTGCATCACGGCCTGCGCGCCATTGATTGCGCCGCCCGCGGCATAGACCGCCGCGTCGAATGAACCAGGACTGAGAGGCGTATCGCTCTCAATCCCTCCCCAGGCTCCCTTCATTGGCCCGCCTGCCGCGTGCATGCGCACTCCATTGACATACTCGCGGGTGTGGTACGCGGCCAGTTCATCCTCAGTGGCAGCGCGCGCGGGTATAGGCTGCATCATAGCAGTTAAGCCGGAGCCATCAAGAAATTCCTTAATGCGCCGCGTGATGATCGTCGAAGAAGGATGGCCTTCAGGTGATGTTTCAAACGAACCATTGCGCATATATACCCTGTTTTGTGTGCCCGTATCATGTTTCAGATAACGTTCATCGAATATAAGGCCGGTACGATGCGTGAGCATTGCAATTATCCTTTCCAATCGCAGACGGCGAATACTTGTGATTGTATCTTACGATATCGCTAAAATGGCCTGCGAATCATTGCATACAGGGCTGCAAGGTGTTAGTATACGCTCATCATGGAACAGAACAATAATACTGCTAAAAGTTCGATAGATGCGCTGGACCTGCGCATCATTGATGCTCTGCAAATTGACGGACGCCGCCCTTTTACTAAATTGGCGGCGGAGCTGGGCATTTCCGAGGCCAGCGTGCGACAAAGGGTAGCCAACCTGATAAATAACCAGGTAATGCAGATCGTGGCCATCACCAACCCATTGAAAATGGGCTTTTCCCTGGCCTGCATGATCGGGCTTCGCGTATCCGGAGATCGGCTGCTGGAGGTTGCACAGGAAATATCGGCTTTCGATGAAGTAATCTATCTCATCATCTGCGCGGGCAGCTTCGATTTACTGGCAGAAGTGGTGTGCCGGGATAACGACCACCTGTTGAGCTTCCTCACGGATAAGCTTTACAAAGTAGCGGGTGTGCAACAAACAGAGACGTATATATACCTGCGCGTCACCAAGCAGAATAACTGGGCATTCCTCTCCCAGGCCAGCGTCTCACCAACACACATACGGCCTGAATCCTAGCAGACTGGTTCTTTCCTTTCGGCTATAGTATAATTCCATCGCGGGCATATACAATATTGTGAAATGGATCACTGCCTTACATCGCCCCATAGCCGATACTATGTTCAGAAAACGATGAAGGAGACACTGCATGGTGATGGAGACGCTTCCGCCAGGCACCAGACTGAAGGGGCGCTATCGTGTCGAGCGTGCTCTGGGCAGTGGCGGCTTTGGTCATGTGTACCTGGCGGTAGATCAGCAAACCAATCAACAATACGCCATAAAAGAGTACCTGGTCACCGGGTCTAGCGGTAAAGCCCAGTTGCAGCATGAGGCACAGGTCCTCAGCCAATTGCACCATCCAAGTATGCCTGCTTTCCAGGATGCTTTTGACGAGCGCGGACGCTACTATGTCGTGCTAGGATACATTGAGGGACGGGATCTGACCGATTGCATTCGCGCCGCGCGCCAGCGCAACGAAATTATACCTCTTGAACGCATATTGAACTGGCTGATCTCGATTTGCGAAGTAGTTACATTTCTACATAACCAGCGCCCGCCCGTTATTCACCGCGACATCAAACCGGATAACATCCGTATCACCCCGAATGGTACCGCTATCCTGGTTGATCTGGGCAACGCTAAGGAAGCAGCAGAGGGTGCGCGCACACTCTTTTTTATCCGCCACCAGGGTACGCCAGGCTATGCGCCTTTGGAGCAGTATCCGGGGGGCGCCGGCACCGACACCCGCTCCGATGTCTATGCCCTGGGAGGAACACTTTTCTTCGCGCTGACCGCGCAAGAACCGCCGAGCGTTTCAAGCCGCAAACAGTCGGGCGAGCAGGGCAAGCCAGATATGCCATCGCTGCAAGAAATACTCGAACAGAACCCGCCCGAAACAGGCCAGGACCCCAATGGCGTCAAGCAGTTCAGACTGGGTGTCAGCAAACCCGCTAAGCCTGTGCCTCGCCATTCGCGTCACCTGGCCCAGCTCGGCACTTTATCACCCGATTTGCTCAATCGTCTGAATCTGATTATTATGCGCGCCATGGCTATGGATCCATGGGATCGCTACCAATCCGTCATGGAACTCAGGACAGACCTGCAGAGGGTACTGGCAGCGCTGCCGTCTTCAACTCTACCGGCGAAGGCAGCGGTTGATCGCCCAATCGACCCACATAGTACTCAGCCCGACCTGCCATTCCTGTTTGAGAGCATACAAAATACGCGGGGGAATACACCACTTGCGCCTGAGACGGCGCCGCATTGTCCTCGCTGCCAGGCGGAAGTGACGCGGACAGCGGTTTTCTGTCCGCGCTGCGGCGCGCCACTTAACAGCGCACCCCCTCAAAGTAACACTGCCAATCATTCTATGCCTGCCGATATGGGGCAAGACCTCGCGTCAGAACCCACCATGCTCTACACTCCACAAACCCCGCAGTCACGTGTAGCAGAACGCAAACCACCTCCCCTGCCATTTCTGCAATCGGTCGCGCCCGCGCCATTAATCATTCCGGGCGCAAAGAGGATGCAGCCATCTGCACCTGTACCAGTAGCGGTTTCACCTATCCAGGCAAACAACCCGCAGGCTGCACCAAAAAGACGCACAGGATCTGCGAAATTTCTCCTGTTCTTCGTTATTGCCATTGTTGTAGCGATAGTGGTACTCGTCGTTGTGCTCTTTTCGCGGCTTAAAGCTAACCCAGATCCTTCCAACGTGACTCCACTATACCAGGCACGCTATTATTCAATCGAGGCACAGGTGTTTAACTATGAGCGAAACATCTCTTTCTGCCCTACTTCCACCACTGCGCATATTGGTGCTGGGATACGGCAATGTCACACGAGCATTCCTGCCCCTGCTGGCTTCGCGGAGCGAGTGGCTGGGCCGCGAGTTGGGTCTGCGGCCAATGATTACCGGTCTAGGTTCACGTAGACAGGGACTCTATATACATCCAGATGGAGTGAATGCCAACCAGTTTACCCACGAGCAGGACCCACTGCGCTTGTTCAAAAGTGAAGGAACCAGCGTTGAAAATGCTGAGCAATTCATCGAAGCCGGAAAATCTGCCGGAGCCTCCCTCTTCATCGAACTGACCACGCTCAACCCGCAAGATGGACAGCCCGCGCTCAAGCATATTCGCAGGGCGTTGGAAGCAGGCATGGATGTCGTCACCGCCAATAAAGGCCCCGTTGCCTACGCTCAGGCCGAGCTACAGGCGCTGGCGCGCAGGCATGACGCACAGTTCCGCCTTGAGTCGGCGGTTATGGACGGTTTGCCGCTGCTCAACCTGGCAGAATTTACTCTGCCCGGCGTCAAGA
>DATGGW010000441.1:0-5377 GCA_035308345.1 Ktedonobacteraceae bacterium
AGGCAGCGCGCAAACTCGACCAGGCGCTGCTGGCCTCCCGACAGGTTGCCCGCCTTGTCGCGCGCGCGCGTTTTCACGATTGGAAACATCTCCTCGACTTCGTGCAGACGCCGCTCGATGAGCGTGTTATCATTGAGCATGTAGGCTCCCAGTCGCACGTTCTGCTGCACCGTCATGCCAGGAAACAGGCTATGACTTTGCGGCACCTGCACAACTCCCAGCGCCAGAATCTGGCGGGGCGTCAGGCCGACGATTGAGTGACCATCAAAAGTAATCTCACCCAGGCGGGGTTTCAATAGCCCGCTGAGCACGCGCAGCACGGTGGACTTACCGGCCCCATTGGGTCCGACGATGCAGGTGGTTGTGCCTTTCTCCACCTCTATGTCGATGCCTTTGAGCACATCGCCTCCATCGTAACCCGCGTAGACATTGTGTATTTTCAGTAGCATCTCATTAATCTCCCAGATAGGCTTCCAGCACTGCCGGATTCGATCTCACCTCTGCCGGTGTTCCCTCGGCAATCCTGCTGCCACGATGCATCACCATGACTTTACTGCACAGGCTCATCACAAATTCCATATTATGTTCAACCACAAGAAAGGTTACGCCGCGCTGGTTGAGTGTGCGGATGCGATCCGCCAGGTAGTTTACCATGGTCGGATTGACGCCTCCTGCCGGTTCATCCAGTAAAATCACCTTCGGCTCGGCAATTAACACGAAAGCGAACTCCAGCAACTTCTTCTGCCCATAGGATAGTTTGCCGGCAGGCAAATCCTTGAGGCTGGTCAATCCCACAAAGTCGAGCAGCTCCAGCGCGCGCGATTGATCCTGAGACGTACTCCACCGGCCAAGTAATCCTCTCAAGTCATTACGCTGCACGGCAACGTGCATATTCTCCAATACCGTCAGTCGTGGGAAGATGCGCGTCAATTGAAAAGTGCGCCCAACGCCCAGGCGGAAGACTTTGGCCGGTGATGCATTGGTGATAGACTGTCCCTGGTAATGCACCTGCCCGCTGTCGATACGCTCATAGCCGGTGATTACATTAAACATGGTCGTTTTACCTGATCCGTTGGGTCCAATCAAACCGGTAATCGATCCTTGCTCCACGCTGATCGAACATGTATCCAGGGCGCGAATGCCCCCAAACGCTTTGGAGATGTTCTGTGCTTCCAGCAGGCTCATAAGTTGATCCCCTCCTTCTTTTCGACGCCAGCAACCCCGTCGCCCTGTGGGGGAAGCGCAGTGACGGTAATGCCGCTCTCTTGCTGTCTCTGGCTGCGGGTTTCCCGGAATGTATACCAGCGATCTCTTGCTGTGGGGATGATCCCGCGTGGCATAAAGATGATGACTACCAGGAATAACGCTCCGTAGATAACGAGGTAATAGCCGCTCTGTCCGTACTGTATGGTGAAGTATTGCTGAGCAGGCTCTAAGATCAGCGCGCCCAGGATAGGGCCGGCAAGTGTTCCCAGGCCACCCATGAAGGCCATCAACGCAATGGCTACATCGAAGTTGGGATCGAAGGTGGAAGCCGGATAGATCGACTCGACGAAATAGGCCCAGATGGCTCCGATCATGCCTACAATTAGCGCAGAGATCACAAAAGCGGCCAGTTTAGATGATCCCGTCCTCACGCCGAGACCCATGGCCCTGTCCTCGTCATCGCGGATCGCCAGCAGTCCCAGGCCAAATTTTGAGTGACGTATCCACCAGGAGATGCCCATAGCGATCAGCAGCACGGCCAGAGTCACAAAGTAGAACGGTGTATTGAAGAAGTCGCCGCTCCAATCGGTAGGGATCGGCAAGCCCAGGCCGGTAGAGCCGTTGGTGAGTTGGCTCAGGTTATAGGCCATCAGCTGCACGATAAAGAACATGGCGATAGTGATGACGATGAACGTGTGCCGCCGCACGCGCAACGCAATCCAGCCAAGCGGCACGCTGATGGCCGCTGCTATCAGGCCGGCGACGGGGACGAGCAAGAACGGGATGTAGCCGCCAGGGATATGCCAATCCTGGCACATGAGCGCCAGCGCATAAGCGGCTATACCAAAGTAGGCGGCATGACCCAGGGCGACGTAGCCGGTGTAGCCTGAAATGATGTTCCAGCCGGTTGCTGCTGCTGCAAACATCAGCGTAAAGACTGCGATAGTGGTTATTGTCGGATTGGAAAACACTATTGGGAATACAACAGCAATCGCGAGCAGTACCAGCACCCCGACCGTTTTGAATATTCTCATTGCTTCCTCCCCTCCACCTGCCCGAGTAATCCCTGCGGACGAACCACCAGGATAATCACCAGCAGGATGAAAAAGACGGTACTGGCCCAGACGGGTGACCAGACTACCGCGGTTACATCTTCAACTACCAACATTCCTAAGGAAGCGATCAGCGCGCCGGATAAGCTACCCATACCGCCAAAGATGATGATGGCCAGCAGGCGCGAGATCAAGTCATAAGAACTGCCGGCATCAAAAGCGGACGTAGCTCCGAAAGCCATGCCGCCGGCTGCCGCGAGCGCGATGCCGATGCCGAAAGTAAGTGTGGAGATACGTTTGACATCAATACCGATCAGTTCTGCCGCCGTGCGATTCTGCATCGAGGCGCGCAGGGCATGGCCGAACCTGCTGCGATAGAGCAGCAGGTACAGTCCCCCTAACAGCGCTACAGCCAGCAAGAAACCGAATACATAAATATAGGGAAGATAGAAGCCGCCTACTTTAATTGATGCTGTGACGTACCAGGCACGTAGCTGGACGTAATTGGCCGAGAAAATAAGGTTGAGTATCCCCTCGATCACCAGCGCCACTCCATAAGTTACCAGGATAGACAACATGGTGCGGTCGCCCTTGACCGGGCGGATAAAGAGCAGCTCGATCACTATGCCGAGGCCAAACATGACGGGCATGGTAATCAGCAGTCCCACGAACAGGTCAACATGCAGTTTCTGTTCAAGCACAAAGCTGAGGTAAGCGCCCAGGATCACCAGCGCGCCTTGCCCGACGTTAATGATTTCCATTACCCCGAATAACAGTGTCAGCCCCGATGACATCAAGGCGTAAACCCCTCCGGTCAGGATTCCCAGGATAATTGCTTCAATAATGAGTCCTAACATAAGTCCTCTCTCCAAGATATAGAAGCCTGATGACTACCAGGGCCTTGTCTCCATGCCATCCCCCGTCCTGATGAACTTTGACAATCGAACAGGGTAATCGTATCCGATGAAATTAACAATCAAGATCAGTAGTGAGCTGTCATGCTGAGCGCAGCGAAGAATCTGGATCAAGCGCGATTCTTCAGTGCGCTCAGCATGACATTCCCGATTTTGATTGGAAATGTTCAACAGATCATGCGGTGTTATGGCCAGTTGGGTTTGGGAAATTCAGGTGTGGCTACCGCTTGAGCCGCTGGATAGACGAGATTGACCGAACCTTTCTGCCATTGGAATACAAACGACGTTCCATCGATGTTTTCACCTTTATCGTCGAACTTCACGTTTCCCTGAACGCTTTGGAAAGTATCCCCGGAGTGCAGTTCAGCGATAAGTTTTGTATTATCGATGCTGTGAATCTTGTTCACCGCCTGGTACAGAACCTGACCCACCGAGTATGCCTCTGCCGAATCAGCGCTGATTTGATCGGCAGTGCCGCCATTTTTGGCCAGGAAGTCCGACACAAATTGCTGGTTCTGGTACGTGTTGATGGTGGGGTCCCAGGCGTTGGGGAAGAAGATTCCTTCCGCGTTATTGGCGCCGCCAATAGGGCCGGTAAATTGCGCGCCCTGGTCTGGCCCTGCCGACGCGATGATCGCCATCGGGTTGAAATGCTGCTGCTTGAAAGCCTGCACATAAGCGATCATGTCGGGCAGCATCGACCCTAATACGACTAGCTGAGCGCCAGAGGCAATCACTTTTTGCGCAATGGGAGTGTAGTCGGTAGTCTCCGCCGGGTAGACCTGGTAAGACGCGGTTTTGATCCCACCTGCTTCGAACAGCGATCTCGCCTCGTCGATCATTGGCTGGGTGAACGGATCATCCTCGGTCGCATAGGCTGCCGTTGTGGGCCGCTGTGCTGCTGGCAACGACAGGATATACTGCGTAAAGCTGTTCATCTGGAAAAGAATGGGTGGGGAAACATCAAATAGATTATGCAACCCCTGGGTAAACACGGAGGGGCCGCCACCGGAGCCTTCCATAAAAGCATAGCCATAACGGCTGGCTACCACCGATGCCGGCTTCGTCAGCAGTGTAGAGTATGGGCCAAGCACAAGGTCGTCTTTGTGAACAGTGATCAGCGTCTGGTAGTTGGTCACGACCTGCGTCGTGCTGCTGGCATCAGAGAGGAAATCCAATTGGATCTGGCGACCGAGCAGACCGCCGTTTTTATTGACGGTGTCGGCCCACAGTTGATACCCCTGCTCGGTAGCCTTGCCGTCGGCAGAGAAATCACCGGAAAGCGATACTGAAATACCAATCTTGATGGGTGGTTGAGGCGTAGGGGTGCCTCCAGCAGCAGGAGTATTACTAGTCCCACCACAGGCGCTGAGTACGAAAAGCGCCGCGATCAACGCACCGACGCTCTTCAGGACAGGCTTTTGCCACAAGGCATAACTTCCCTTCACAGTTGTCCTCCTTTTTACTAAAGAGTAACCACAGTGGTTACCCCTGGTTCCTTAACACCACATGGGTGGTATGCGAGCAAATTTGTTGTCCCGTTCTTCACGAAATGCCGGAAACGACGCGAAATTTCGCTCATCCCCATCATTCTACGTTCCATTCACCGAAACGCTCACCCGATCTTCTCCAACTTAACCTAAAAGTCCCAAAGGCTCCTCGACCAGGTTTGCCACGGTCTCCAGGAACTGCGCACCACGCGCGCCATCTACGGCGCGGTGATCGCACGAGAGCGTCAGTACCATCATAGGCTGCACCGACGGCTGCCCATTGACAGGCGCCACGCGCTCGCTTATGCGACCTACAGCCAGGATAGCAGCCTGCGGTTGATTGATGATGGCGCTGAAAGCATCAACGCCATACATGCCCAGGTTACTGATGGTGAACGTGCCGCCGCCGATATCCTGTGGTCGGAGTTTTCCGGCCTGCGCCTTTGCCACCAGTTCAGCGCGCCGCTGCGCAATCTCGCCCAGGCCCAGGGTATCAGCCTGGTGAATGACCGGAGCAACTAATCCGTCCTCAACGGCTACTGCTAACCCCACGTGTATTTCTTGCTTCAGCGCTATTTTGCCCGCGCTCCACGATGCATTGAGACGTGGGTGCGCGCGCAAGGCTGCCGCCACAATTTTCACCAGCAAGTCAGTATAGGTCACTTTTTCTGCAACCCGCTTCAGGGTTTGTGTATGCCAGGAGATCAGCCTGCTC
>DATGGW010000442.1:0-13064 GCA_035308345.1 Ktedonobacteraceae bacterium
TCTGGCAGGGTATAACTCTGCGAACATTGCTGGGAAAACATGGCGGCGCGTTGTCCGGCGCGCGTTATGCCGCATTTTATAGCGCCGATGGCTACAGTATCGGCCTTCCCCTGAACGAAGTTTTAGAGGCAGACGCGCTGCTGGCATGGCGCATGAACGGCGCTGAACTGCCCATGCGTCACGGCTATCCCCTGCGCGTCCTGATACCGGGGCGTTTTGGTGAAGAAAACCCCAAATGGCTTACGCGCGTCGAGTTGACCGATCACTTTGTAGGCGGCCTCTACGCAGACCAGGGCTGGTATAATGGCCCCTTGTATACCACTACGCGCATTGATCGCCCTTTCGGCGCCATCCCCTTCGGCCCCTCCATCGAAATTGGCGGCCTCGCCTTCGCCGGTAATCGCGGCATCCAGCAGGTGGAAGTCAGCGTCGATGACGGTCTAAGCTGGCATGTCGCGCAGCTACAGCCCCCCCTTTCACAAGATTCATGGGTCCTCTGGAGCTGGCAATGGACGCCGCTGCTCCCTGACAAGTATACCCTTGCCGCGCGCGCCACCGATGGCACAGGCGCATTACAGACCAGCCATAAACAGGGAACAGTTCCCAATGGCGCAACCGGCTACCATATCGTAGAGGTGCAGGTAAGATAATGAATGCCTGATTCCCTCATGGCGGTCCCTTGCGGTCGCCATGCTCGATGCAAACGACTTTTTAGAGGCCCTGTCACTACATTGACAATGCTTCCTCCATCAAGATAATATTGCTATGGAATATAGCTCAGGCATTTTTAAACGGTCGATGCGAGACGGCGACACACAACGAAACAGGTATACCAGGCATTCACTTATGAAAAATTCATTGCCAAAGCTTTTACAATGGCGCAAGTTTTCTCTCAAGCGCCTTTTACTGCAAGCGCTGGGCGTGACAATTGGCCTGCAAGGTCTGATCGTCATCATCCTCCAGATCATTTCTGTGCGCCGCAAGCGGCACCAGCCCCAGGGTGGTTTTCCACACCATAACCTGGAAGAGTTGCGTGTTGGTAAAAATAAGCTCCAACTCTTTGATTATGGACGCGAGCTTTATGACGCTATGCTCGCTGCTATTGATGCCGCGCAGGAGAGCATTTACCTGGAAACCTATATCTGGAAAGGCGACGCTGTCGGCCAGGCATTCAAAGAACACCTTGCGCGTAAGGCTGCTGAGGGTGTCGAGGTATACGTCATTTTAGACAATTTTGCTAACCTCGTTGTGCCGGGCAAATTCAAAGTCTTCCCTTCCGCTATCAATGTGCTTCAATACTACGCCATTCACTCACCACTCCATCTGTTTGACCCACGCCGCTATGCCCTGGATCATCGTAAACTGCTGGTAGTTGATGGCTCAATCGGCTTTATCGGCGGCTATAATCTGGGCAGTATGTATGCTACCCGGTGGCGCGATACGCACCTGCGCATCCAGGGACGCGCCGCCGCCGACCTGGCACAATCGTTCACCGATTTCTGGAATCTCCATCATCATCCATCCCGGCACATTAAACGCCACTATGCGCGCTGCTTCGACCCACTCATTAATATGCGCGAGACCAACGCGATGCGCCTGACTTTCCCTATTCGCGATATGTACATCGAAGCCATCGGCAGGGCAGAACAACGTATCCGGCTCACAGATGCTTACTTCGTGCCCGACCACGTACTGCTTGATGAACTGAAAGAAGCAGTCAAACGCGGCGTCGATACACAGGTGTTGATCCCCTGGACATCCAACCATATCGTCGTTGACTGGCTGGCACGCGGCAACCTGACAGAATGCCTGCAGTCCGGCATCCGCGTATTTGGCTATCGTCACATGTTGCATGCCAAAACCTGTACCATCGACGGGCAATGGTCAACCATCGGCACGGCCAACCTGGACCGCCTCAGTTCCGTCGGCAACTATGAAATCAACGTTGAAGTCTATAGCGACAAGCTGGCGCAGCAGATGGAAGAACTGTTCGAACGAGACATCGGCAACGCCTTTGAATTGACGCTTGATAAGTGGTCGCAGCGCTCCTGGTACATGAAATTGAGCGAGCGCATTCTGACACCATTACGCCTGCTGCTGTAAATTGACATTGCTTTAAGCATGGGCATATGATATAATTCTATGAGAACTTAGGAAACATTTTGAGAAAAGTGGGCATCCCGTCCACTTTTCTGCTTGACTGAGACTTTTTTACTCAAGGGTACTTCTGCGTCTAATGACTCAGAGGCCATCGCACTCGAAAAAATGATGTTACTGTCCACGAGGCGACTAGCGGAGGAGCAAGGCATATGAGGAGCGAATTTCAGGCTGCTATTGCGCAACTAATTGCCGAGAAGGGATTACCGCGTGAAGTGGTAATGGAGACTGTCGCTACCGCTCTTCTATCAGCCTACCGCAAAAGTTATAGTGGGGGGGAGAACATTCGCATCGAGGTTGACAAGAATGGCGAGGTGCGCGTCTGGGCAGCTAAACGTGTCGTGGCGCAGGTGACAAACTCCAACGACGAGGTTTCCCTGGCGGAAGCGCAGCGCATAGATCCACATGCCGCCCTCGGACAAACCATCGATGTCGATTCTTCGTACATCTTCAACAAGATTCCCGCTCAGACGGCCAAGCAGGTCATCTTGCAGCGCATTCGTGAGGCTGAACACGAATACCTCTATGAACAGCTCAAAGACTGGACGGGCGAAATCCGTCTCGGCACTCTCACGCGTAAAGACCCTGTGCGCGGCTGGCTGATCGACTTTGATAAAGCGGAACGAGTCGAAGGCGTCATGCCGCCGGGCGAAGAGGTGGCAACCGAAAAATATCGTGTTGGTCAGCGCGTGCGCGTCTATGTCTACGATGTGCGCCGCGTGCAGGGGCGTATGCTCCAGATTATGGTCTCGCGCACTCATCGCGACCTCGTGCGCCGCCTCTTCGAGTCTGAAGTCCCTGAAATCTACGAAGGCTCCGTCGAAATCAAGGCTATCGCGCGCGAGCCTGGCAGTCGTTCTAAAGTAGCGGTCGTCGCTCGCCAGGAGGGACTCGACCCTATCGGCTCCTGCGTCGGTGTGCGCGGGTCGCGCATCAATAATATCGTGCATGAACTCAACGACGAGAAAATCGATATCATCCAGTGGAGTCCCGACCCTGCTACTTTCGTCTCCAACTCGCTCAGCCCGGTTAAGCCGCTCAAGGTGCAGTTGCGCGATTCCGACCATACCGCCCTGGTCACCGTACAGGAACGGCAGTTGTCGCTGGCTATTGGCAAAGATGGACAGAATGCCCGCCTCGCCGCCAAACTGACCGGCTGGCGCGTTGATGTCACCAAGCCGGTTGAGGGTGAGATTTACGACGAACCGGCCGAAGAGAGACACGAGGTGCCAGCCGCGTACAGCGGGAGGCGCGATCGCGGCGAGCGGTCTCAGAACCGTTACGATCGCGGGGAACGTGGTGGCTCGAAACGACCGCATCACCAGCGTAGCGGCAGGAGCGGCGGCCAATTCGACTACGACGATTAGGGAATGAATTGATGACTAAAACCGCGAAGCAGCAGGTCAAGCGGCCCAGACACGTTCCAATGCGTACCTGTGTCGCTTGCAAAGAAACCAAACCGAAACGCGAACTGCTGCGGGTTGTACGCACTCCGGATGGTCATGTCATGCTGGATGCATCCGGCAAGCAATCGGGGCGCGGCGCATACCTGTGCGCCAGGCTTTCCTGCTGGCAGGATGCGCTCAAAAAGAAACGTCTCGAACAGGAATTTGAACTGGCACTGTCCGATGAAGACCGCGCCGGGCTGGACGCCTTTATAGCTACGCTGCCCAAAGACTGACGCGGCCAGGCATGTTGCAAATACGCGCATTGTGGGCTATACTAGAGCAAATATCCGCTTTGTAGGGAAACGATTTATCGTGTTCATCTACTGGAATCAAAACAAACAAGTAAACAAACGTATGAGTCAATATATCTCTTCTCTTGATAGAGGCACAGCCCCCCGTTTGGAGGGCAGTTTTGGCACTGTTTGCGGAGCGACAGCTATGAACTAACACCATAGCCCCTACGCCAGAGAGCGCAGACGAATATATGCCTGGCACTGCACCAACGAGGGCCTGTCTCCTTCCTGTTTATTAGGAGGGCGACAGTCCCTTTTATGTGGCTGTGAAGAGAGATTTCCGCCGCTGTATGCGACCAATGCCTATGGGAAAAACGCATTGGAACCAGCAGCAGTGGCGTATCATTTGATAGAAGGGGGTCTTCTTCATGAAAAACACATCTGAATCCCCAGATGCGAACGAGCAGGTAAAACCAGCCACGACACGCAGTCGCTCAACCGCTCGCGCAAAAACAGAGAGCGCCGCGCCTGAAGGCGAAGGCCAGGAACAGGCCACGAAACCAACTACCCGGCGGCGACCCGCGTCTTCGACCAGCACCATGACCGCTGAGTCAGCGCCTGCGCCTGCTCGAACGCAAAGCGCGGCAGAGAAAGTGGGAACTTCACCAACCGTTGAAGCGCCTGCTGCGCCTGCTCCATCGACTAAAGCGCCTAAAGCTCCGACCGCGCGCCGCGCCGCGCCCGCTCAGCAGCCGACCGGAGCCACACAAACTGCTGCGCCTGCGCAGCAGCCCGCGCCCGCTCAGCAGCCAACCAGAGCCACACAAACTGCTGCGCCTGCGCAGCGTACTGCACCCACGCAGCAGTCAGCGCGACCTGCTCCACCAGCAACGCCTGTGCAGCGCAACGCACCCACTCAGCAATCAGCGCGACCTGCTCCACCGGCAACGCCCGGGCAGCGCAATGCATACCCGCAGCAATCGACAAGGCCCGCGCCGTCGGGAGCGCCCATACAGCGCAGCCCATACCCGCAGAGAAATGGGGGAACGGCTGCGCCTGGACAGCGCCCGCCGAGTAGCGGTACCGGGCAGCGTCCCAACACCGGCGGTGGTTATGCCTCGCGCCCGCTAACTACCAGCCGACCTATGCCAGGTCGGCCTCAGGGTCGTGGGCCTCAGGGACATTCTGGCGGTGCGCGTCCAGGTACACCTGCGCAGCGAACACCAGAGCGGCGTGTCCATGCCGTCAAAGAGAAGCCAACCGGCCCGGTTTCCATACCGGCGCAGATTGTGGTCAAAGACCTGGCGGATTTATTGCACGCTTCGCCGAACGAAATCATTAGCGATCTTATCAAGAAGCACAGCATTTTTGCCAACATCAACCAGGTCATCGATTACGAAAAAGCGTCCCTTGTCGCGACAGACATGGGCTTTGAGCCGTCTCAGAGCGCGCAAACCATCGCGCCCTCCGTGCAGCGCGTCAAAGGCGGCTTATCTGCCAATGAAGCCATGATGGCTACGCGCGACCAGGAAGACACCATCGTGATCCCGCCTGTCGTAACCATCATGGGACACGTCGATCATGGTAAAACTTCACTGCTCGATACCATCCGCAAAACGAAGGTAGCTGCCGGGGAAGTCGGTGGCATCACCCAACACATCGGAGCGTACCAGGTGGAAGTCCAGGGCAAGAAAATCACCTTCCTGGACACTCCCGGCCACGAGGCGTTTACCGCCATGCGCTCACGAGGGGCGCAGGTGACGCATATTGCAGTGATTGTGGTGGCAGCAGACGATGGCGTGATGCCTCAGACTCGCGAAGCCATCGATCATGCAAAAGCCGCGAAGGTGCCGATTATTATCGCGCTTAACAAGATGGATAAGCTCGACGCCAATCCCGATTACGTCAAGCAGCAGCTCGCCGACATCGATGTCGTCGTTGAAGACTATGGTGGTGATGTCCCTTGCATACCCGTCTCTGCCCGCAAAGGCACCGGCATCGATGATTTACTGGAAATGATCTTACTGGTCGCTGAAATCCAGGACATCAGGGCTAACCCCAACAGTCTCGCGACCGGAACCATCATCGAAGCCAGGCTGGAAAAGAATACCGGGCCAACCGCGACCGCCCTTATCCAGCAAGGGACACTCAAGATGGGCGACAACATCGTTGTAGGTGCGATGGCGGGCAAAGTGCGCGCCATGTTCAATGATCGTGGCAAGCGCATCCAGAAAGCTCCTCCCAGCACACCTGTCAGTATTCTGGGTCTGCCCGAAGTGCCACAGGCGGGGGATCGTCTGGAGGTCGTTGCAGAGGAGCGCACCGCCAAACAGATGGCCGAGCGCATCGCTGAGCAGCGCCGCAATGATACCATGCCCCTTGGACAGGTCAGCCTTGACTCTCTCTACATGCAAATGCAGGAGGGAACCGTCAAGGAACTGGACATCGTACTCAAGTGTGACGTGCAGGGGTCAGCCGAAGCCATCAAGAACTCGCTCTCCAAAGTTGGCGATGACAGCCTCAAGGTGCGCCTCATCCACGAAGGCATCGGCAACATCAGCGAGACCGATGTCCACCTGGCAGGCGCATCCGGCGCGGTTGTGATTGGCTTCAACGTCAAGGCTGATGGCGCGGCCCAGCGCCTGGCGCAAAAAGAGGGCGTCGATATTCGCTACTACAACATCATTTACAAGCTGCTTGACGATATTCAAGCCGCGCTGACAGGCATGCTGGAACCAACATATCGCGAGGTTATTGAAGGACATGCCGAGGTGCAACAGGTCTTCAAGGCTGGGAAAAATCTCGTCATCGCCGGCTGCCGCGTGCTGGATGGCAAGATCACGCGCGCATCGCAGGCGCGTATGACGCGCAATAAAGAACGCGTCTTCGACGGCAAAATCGCTTCGCTGCGGCGCGGCAAAGACGATGTGCGCGAGGTCACCGGCGGTTATGAATGTGGCATCGTGCTCGAAGATTTCAACGACTTTGAAGTCGGCGATTTGATCGAGGTCTACAGCCAGGAGCGCGTCAAACCAGTTAGACAGAGCGATGTAGGGGCGCGTGTCAACATCAAGGACTGAGATAAACCTGCCAGGAGCGTAGTGAGCATATGCCAAATCCACACAGACAGGAGAAACTTGGCGAATTGATCGCAGTAGAACTCAGTGATCTGCTGCGAACCCGCGTCAAGGACCCGCGCGTGGGCTTCGCCAGCATCACCCATGTCGAGGTAAGCGGCGACTATCGCCACGCCAAAATTCATATCAGCGTGATGGGCAACGACGAGGAGCGGGCCAGCACCATGAAAGCCCTGAAACACGCCACCGGCTTTCTGCGCCGCGAGCTTGCCAGCCGTCTCACCGTGCGCTACATGCCTGAGATTGTATTCAAACTTGATATGTCTATCGAACAGGGAAGTCGTATCCTGGAACTCATTCACGAAGTGCAAAACGAAAGACAGGTTGGCGATGCAGAGTCTGTTAGTGAGGGAGAGCAAGATGAGTAATGACACTCGCAGCCTGGACGCGCAACTGGACCCACAACTTGTACATACTGCGCTGGCCTTAATCAAGCCGGCGCAGCGTATTTTATTGATCGCTCACGAGCATCCCGATGGCGACTGCATCGGCTCTGCGCTCGGCTTTGCGCACATTTTGCGCCTGCTGGGAAAGACCTGCGTACCCGCCTGCGTTGACCCGCCGCCGCGCAATCTCTCATTCTTACCCGGCATCGAAAGCATGCAGCAAACCCTGGAGAACGAGGCTTTCGACCTGGTGATTGCTCTCGACGCCGGCGAGTTCATCCGTTTTGGAGCGCTTTACGAGGAACATCGCGCCTTCTTCGATCACTCGGCAGTTCTTAATCTAGATCATCACATCACCAGCGATGGCTGCGGACAGGTCAACATCATCGACCCCATTTCGTCGGCCACCGCCGAACTGCTGGTCTTATTCCAGCAGCAGGCGCGCCTGCCACTCAATCTTGACGCCGCCGTATGCCTGCTCACCGGCATCATCACCGACACCAGCTCATTCCAGTTCACCAATACTACGCCGCGTACTCTGGAAGCCGCCGCAATCTTGCTGCGCGCCGGAGCCATTCCCGAAACTGTTGTGCAACCCATCTATCGCACTCGCCCGCTGGCCCAGGTGCGCTTCCAGGCCATCGTGCTGGCCAGCGCCCAGACCGCCTGCGAAGGTCGCCTGATGTGGGCCGCTGCCGACCATGCCACGCTTGCGGCAGCAGGCGCAATCCCGGAGATGGATGAAAACACCTCCGGCCTGCTGCGCGACATAGATGGCGTAGAGGTCGCCGCTTTCTTCAAGAGCTATGGAGATCCTCATGTCACACGCCTAAGCCTGCGCTGCGCCGCTCCCTATAACGCAGGTGAGATTTGCCAGCGCGTCAGCAATGGACTGGGAGGTGGACATGCTCGCGCCGCCGGTGCCACCTTCCACATGCCCATTGAAGAAGCAACGGCGCTGGTGGTTGAGGAATTGAAGAGGGTCATGTCACACACCTGAGGTTCCAGGGCGACCACAAGCTACCCCAGGGCTTGTCCCCGCCCTGGCAACCACATCAAAGAAGTTAGAGAGCAGCATATGGACGGCATACTCAACATCAACAAACCCACGGGCATGACCTCACATGATGTGGTGGCGAAGGTGCGCAAGCTGCTCAAACAGAAACGCGTCGGACACGCGGGAACGCTCGATCCTGCCGCGAGCGGCGTACTGCCCATATGTGTTGGCCAGGCCACGCGCGTCGCCGAATACCTGAGCGAGAGCGGCAAGGCATACCAGGCGGCTATCGTCTTCGGCACAGTCACCGATACCTACGACTCCGAAGGAACCATCATGCGCACAACCAGCACGCAAGACCTGACGCTTTCAAAAATTGAAGCCCTCCTACCAGCGTTCATTGGCGCGCAGATGCAGGTACCGCCGCGCTACTCGGCCATCAAACTTCAGGGGCAGCCCGCCTACAAACGCGCGCGCGCCGGTGAGGACATCACAATGGAGGCGCGCCCCATCACTATCTACAGTCTTGAGATCATCGACTGGCAACCACCCCAATCCCCTCAACCCCCTTCGCTCACGCTCGCCATCGAGTGCAGCAAAGGAACCTACATTCGTTCCCTGGCCTATGATCTCGGCGAACAATCGGGATACGGCGCTTACCTGCAAGCGCTGGTGCGCACGCGCAGCGGTCCATTCACACTGGCAGAGAGCATCACGCTCGAACAACTCGCGGAAGCCATCAAACCGGAATCGCAAAATGTAGGGGCAACCCTTGTGGTCGCCCGCCACCTTCATCCTATCGACAAAGCCATGGAGCAATACCCCGCACTTATGCTAGACGAAGCTACATCCGAGCGCGTGCGCCATGGGAACGCATTCCAGCACGAGGAGAAACCGGATATGGTACACGAGCAGAGCCTGGCACGCGTTTACGATCACCTGGGGCGATTTCTGGCTATCGCCGGGTGGGATGGAGAGCAACAAATATGGCAACCTATCAAAGTGCTCCTATAGCTAACAAGTAGGTTTTTCAGATTCGCGGCAGCACACCCTCGCCGAAGTCGCGTAACCTCTTGATATCAGCCGTATCGAACCATTGCAACATCAATTCATCGACACCCGCGCTGGCATACGCCTGTATCTGCCTGATTATATGCTCAGGCGTGCCCGCGAGCGCGCGTCCCTGGGCGTGGATACTTTCAATAACAGCATCCATGGGTTTGTCCGCCAGTTCAGACACATTGTGACGCCAGCTTAACTGCCGGTCAACTTCTAGCGGATCACTCCCGAAAAACAGGCCGAGCATCACACTGCGCCGGACAGCACCTGGTCTACGCCCAGCGGCCTTGAGTAGTGCATCAAGCGCAGTTGAACGCTCGCGAAACGCTTCCGGTGTAATGAAATTGGCGTTCCAGGCATCGGCATAACGCGCGGTCAGAGGCAATGTGCGTTTGATGCCATTGCCGCCGATAAGGATGCGCGGCCCACCGGGACGCTGCGGGCGGGGCAAGAGCGTTGCGCCGCGCAACCGGTAGAAACGACCCTCAAATGTGACCGGGTCATCGCTCTTGAGCAAGCGCGTAATCACTTCCAGCCCCTCCTCAAAGCGCGCCATACGCGTGGGTATATCACCAAGTTCATGGCCAAAGAGCATGTGCTCGCGCTCCAGCCAGCCCGCGCCAAGCCCCAGAATCATGCGCCCATCGCTCAGATCATCCAACGCGGCAGCCTGCCGGGCCAGCAGCGTGGGATCACGAAACGAAAGCGGCGCAACAAGCGGCCCAAAGAAAATATGTTGTGTATGATCCGCCAGGTAGGCCAGCGAAACGACCATCTCCAACGATGCCTTATCCGGCGGGCGCGCGTTGGTAAAGTGATCCGAGCGATACAACCCGGCAAAACCCAACCCTTCAACCTCGTCAACCAGCTTTTTCCAGCGCGGCCACGTCAGGCCATCCTGTCCCTCGATTTGTATCGATATAGCAACCATGTGTATGCACTCCTGTCTCTGACATTTCTCTCATGTGTATTTTACCAGCAGTATCCAGAGCAGGAGCAAGTCCTCTTGCTATTACCGCATTCGATCATCAAAAATCATTAGATAGTACATATGTACAAACACTCCCTCAATCGTGTAAAATAGCAGGGGGACGTTTCATCTTATTGTAGCCACAAGGAGCGAAAAATATGAGCGAAACAAGCGAGACTCTGGCGTTCTTTACCCAGGGCTGGCAAAACTACCAGAATCAATTGAGCATAGCTCTCGCTCGACTCTCACCAGAGCAGCTTGCACTCCGTGCAGCGCCTGAACTGCGTTCAATCGATGAGCTGGCGCGTCACGTGATTGCGGTGCGTGCCGGGTGGTTCCACTATAATCTGGAAGAGGGCGATGAGGACTTCGGCGCTTTTCATGAGTGGGATGGGCCTGGGAGTCTCCCACGCTCTGCGGATGAGCTGGTGAGCGGATTGGAAAAAACCTGGCAGGTCATGCAGGAGGTGCTGGGGCGCTATACGCTCGCAGATTTACAGTCTACTGTCCAGGATGAGTGGGAAGGCCAGATATACACCTACACCCGCGCATGGGTCATCTGGCACGTCATCGAGCATGACCTGCATCACGGCGGCGAAATCGCCTACTCCCTCGGCATGCACGGCCTCACCGCTCCGGATATTTAGCGGATGTGCAGGTCAATGGCGGGAAAAATAGCCTGCCATCCTGATGAATTTTGCCCCCATTCGGTCGGCAAAGTTCATCAGGATACCTGCTACTCTCTCGTTACCTTGTCCCCATCCTGGCCTCCCTGGTATTATTTCACAAACCCTGGTGCAATGACTCTACGTTATTGCCTGTAAGGGGTTACTGTGGTACTATAAGCCTGAAGACGCGATAAATCGCGTCCCTACATAGGATAATTGTGTCAGACAACATATGGACTTTGTAACAACCGTATCGGGGAACGAACCAATCGCCATCACCATCGGCAATTTTGATGGGATACATCGAGGGCATCAACGTCTGTTGCATGAACTGGGTGCGGTGGCTCGATCTTTAGGCTGCAAGCCAGTCATGGTAACATTCTCGCCACATACCTTACTGGTGGTGAGACCGGCCATTCAACTGGATTGCCTGACCACGCTTGAAGAGAAACTGGCTCTCGCGAAAGAGTATGGTCAGGTAGCAGATAATATTGTGATTCACTTCACGCAAGAAGTGGCAGCCATGACCGCCAGCGCATTTCTGGATGAACTGAGGGCGCACTTTCGTATCCAGGCCATGGTCATCGGCAACAATTTCAGCCTGGGACACAACAGGATGGGCGATGTCGCTTTCCTGCAACAATACGGACAGGATCATCAAATACTCATCCTGCCTGTTGAACTGGAAGCAGTGGAGCGCACGCGCATAAGCAGCACCCGCATCCGTTCATATGTAAGTGAGGGGCAGATCACAGCGGCGAATGAGTTACTGGGGCACCCGGTCGTCGCCAGCGGCATCGTCGTCAAAGGCGATCAGCGCGGAAGACTGCTGGGCTTTCCAACAGCGAACCTGCTGCCGGAAGCGCATAAGCTCCTGCCGGCCAATGGGGTATATGCCGCGCTGGTGTATACAGACAATGCCAGAGAAAGTGACGCGATAGATCAGATACCCGTCTCTTATGATGATCAACAGAACAGGTGGAACAGCGTGGTGAATATTGGCGTCCGTCCGACCTTTGGTGGGCAGCAGGAGACAGGGCGCCTGGTAGAAGCGCATCTCCTCGATGTTCAACTCGATCTGTACGATCAGCGTATAACCATTAACTTCATATCGCGCCTACGGAACGAGCAACGCTTTAACGGCATTGATGCGCTGAAGGCCCAGATTGCGGCAGATGCGCAGCAAGCGCGTCTGCTTCTCCAAAAGGGAGGTTGAGCAGGGTGAAAACTCGCCAGAACCCGCTCTCAAAAATTGAATCATTGTTACAGCGCATGGTGGAACGCCCCTTTGCGCTTCTTTTCCCTAGCAGATTACAGCCCGCGCAGGTGCTGCGTAGACTGGAACGCGAAATGGAGGATCAATCGTTGCTCCAGGGTGAGGGACGACGACTGGCTCCTGAGATATACGACATTTATCTCAGTTTCAAAGACCACCAGCAGCTAAACCAGGTCGAGGCTACCTTAAAAAGGGATTGGCAGGATCACCTGGTGCAGTACGCGCGCCAGCATCACTACACCCTGCGCATCATGCCGGTGCTGCGCCTGCACCCTAGCAGCGAGTTGCGTTCCGGTGAAGTGCGTATCGAGGCGCAGTTGATCGATAAAGAGCATATGGGCCCGGATGGGGAAGGTGGTTTCATGGCTACCCAGGCCATCAGCGCCGATCAACTGGCAATGCTGCGCGCACAGATGTCCCCGGCACAACCGCCGGGTATATCCAATCCTGGCATGATGCCACCGGCGCAGTACGGCTACCAGGCAGGCGGAGCATCCAGCCCCAACGCGGCGATGATGCCGCCCACACCAATGCCCGTTATGCCGGCAGCCTGGTTGACTATCAATTTGCCACCACCTCCGCAGGCGGGCCAGAAGGTCTATCGTATCGAAAAACCGGTTGTCAAAGTTGGCCGCCAGCTCGACAACGATATCATTGTTGAAGACAAACGTGTGTCTCGCTATCATGCTCAAATAAAATACCAGCCCGACGGACAATTTACCGTCTATGATCT
>DATGGW010000443.1:0-7361 GCA_035308345.1 Ktedonobacteraceae bacterium
GGTGTTGTCCACCGTGAGAATGGCTGAGTCGGTGATGCCGAAGCCGCCCGAGGAGGTGCCCAGGTCGCCATCGACGCCCTCTTCGGCGCGTGTGTGGGCCGGGATGTTCACCTTGACCTGTTTGGTCAGCGGGTTATGCCCATCGGGGGTGTAGAGGTACTCGATAGCGACGCTGCAGTCGTTGGCGGTGGGGTTGTCCATCGAGAGGTACTCATTGAAGCCGCCCCCGACGCGTCCCTCGGCAAAATACCAGCTCTTACTCACCGGCCCGGTCTGCAGTGGCGGCGGCGTTGGCGTGCTTGTGGCCGTCTTGGTCGATGCAGGCGTCTTCTTGCTGGCGCCTGCGGCATGCGCATTATAGTGCGTACCCAGCAGCGCAAAGGCCAGGGCGATACTACCTACCAGAGCGGCTATCGCCAAACTAAGGCGCACGATCATCCCAGCATTTAAACCCGCTGGCCGTGCGGTTACCCAGAGGTTGTTCTTCTTCATAACTATACGTTCAACTCCATTTGTACTAATTCTTCCTACCATACAAATCACAGTAAGAAAAGCGCCACGAATGGCGCGGCATATGCTAAGTGATGACAGGTTTCAAATGGTATAAAGAATTAGTTTCTTATAGGTCTCACTTAGCTCTTTGCTTCCCATCGTGTACAACGTAGTATATTGAAGAGAATCACTTTAGATTTTTTATCCTGGACATTCTTCCTATTCTTCTGCTACAATCCAGCCATGAACATGCAAGCTGAACGTCCCAAAAAAGCGCGCGCGAAACGGCAAAATTTCCACGTTCAAGAGGACCATAGAGGCGTCGTGCGGCCAGGCATGCGGCTGCAATGGATAGATGAGGCCGGTTTTCCATTACTTCCAGACGAACAGCCTAAAAGTACTGTGCGCGACAGCCTGTACGATTTGATACCCCTTGGCCCGCGTGAAGAAAAACTTATTAGCTCGGCTCCATTCCTGCGCCTGCAAAAAATCAAGCAACTGGGCTTTGTCTATCGCGTCTGGCCAGGGGCGACCCATACCCGCTATGAACATAGTCTCGGCTGTTACTATCTCGCGCTGCGCGCGCTGCGTTCCCTCTTACAGCGTGGAGACGACGGCGGTCTGTTTGGCGTTTCGATCAGCAGCGTGCAGACACTCTTCGTGGCCACACTACTGCATGATATCGGGCATTACCCATTTTCACATACCATCGAAGAACTGGGAAACCCCATCCTCCAGCACGAAAAAGTGGGGCGTTTGATCATCGAAACAAGTGAGATTGCTACTATCCTGGAGCGTGACTATCAGCTCTCGCCGGAGCGTGTCGCCGATTTTATTGATACGCCCAGGACGCGACCCCTGCCCGCCGATGACGAATTGCTCAGCAGTTTGTTGAGTGGCGCGCTGGACGTGGACAAACTCGATTATCTTCCGCGTGACGCGCGCGCCTGTAATGTTCCCTACGGCGGTGTCGATGTGGCGCGTCTTCAGGGCGCCTTGCGCATCCACCCAAACATCAACGGTCAACGCCGTATCGTGGTAACGCACAAAGGCATTAGCCCGCTGCACTCGCTGCTGCATGCTCGCCAGGAGATGTTCGACAATATCTATTGGCATCACACCAGCCGCGCGCTGCAGGTCATGTTGATGCGAGCGGTGCAGGAGAGTTTGCTGTGTGGCGCGCTGCAGGCCGAACAACTGTGCGAGCTGGACGATGCTTCCCTGCTATCTCTATTGGGGAATGCAGCGATGCCAGCCAGTTCGCGCGCCCTGGCGAACGCTCTAGAGATGCGTCGCCCGTATAAAGGTGTCTTAGAGGTCAGTCGCCTGGCAGGCCGTCTCTATCATCGCCTCGACGCGCTTTTCTGGGATGCGCAGCGCCGCCGCCATGTTGAACAGCGCCTTGCGGCGGAACTGGCAAGTTTGCTTGATACCGAAATTGCCGACTACGAGGTGTTATTCGATATTCCCCGTCCTGAAAAGTGGGAGATGGATGTGTGGGTGACTTTCGCCAATCCTCCCATCGGCATGAATTCACTCGTTCCCTGGGTCGAAGCCACCGGCCTGCAGCCCGATGACCTGGCGCGCTATGAGCAGCACCAGCGCCGCATTCGCCTGGTAGTCGCCGAACGCTTGCGCGGCGTATTGCAGGCGCGTCGCGACGATGTGCTGTTGCCCACATTGGAGCGACTGGTGGGGGCGTAACTCTACTTCTTCTTGCGTTTTTGTTGATACATGGCACGCATGGCCTTTTCATGAATCCTGTGCGCGGGTGAATATTCTTCGTCGAGCTGCAGGGCTTCTTCGGAGGCATTCACCGCTTCGCGATAGCGTTGCAGCCGGTAAAAGTTGTCGGCTTTGATCATCATGTAGCGCGCGTTGGCAGGGTCCAATTCCAGCACGCTCTCGATGGCTTCGATGGCCTCGTTGAAACGGCCCAGGCCGCGCAGGGCGCAGGTATGGCTATCCCAGGCGAACAGGCTGTCGGGCGTGAGTTGTACCAGTCGAGTCGTTATAGGGAGTAACTCCTCGTAGGAACCCTGGGTGCGCAGGGCATGTGCCAGCACACTGAGCGATGAGACATCGTCTGGCGCAATGTCCAGCGCGTGCCGCATCGTCTGTATAACTTCTTGCAGGCGTCCATACCTGCGCAATATTTCGCCTTTCATGGTGAGCGCGATCAGGTAATCGGGATCGTAAGCCAGGCTCTGATTTATGGCCTCCAGCGCCTCAAACTGGCGGTTGAGTTGGACAAGAGCCAGCCCTTTGTTTGTCCACGCGCGCGCATCGGTCGCATCGAGTTCAAGAGCACGCTCCGTGTAGCGCAGCGCTTCCTGGAAGCGTTCCTGCAGGAGTTGCTGCCCGCCGCGATTGAACCAGGCAATTGCCAGGTTGGTGTCGAGCAGTAATGCCTGGTCGTTAGCAATGGTAGCCTCGGAGAGCCGCTCGAGTTTTTGCAATGCCCTCGCCTTATATGCCAGCGCGCGCGCCGAGCCGGGGTTGACCTGTGCGGCTGCCTGGGCCGTTTCGAGCAGCGCCGCGTAGTCGTCCAGCATATCCAGCGCCTGGGCAAGCCCCGTCAAAGCATCTTCGTCTTCCCCGTCGCGTTGCAGTAAGGCAGAATATGCTGCGCGCGCCTTCGTCCATTGTTTTGACTGTGCATACTCGCGCGCCTGTTGTCGAAGTCGTTCTAAGTCGTCCGCTGTGTTTGTTTGAAAGCCGCCATCCACGATTGTTCTTCTTTGCTCCCTACCTTGTGTTGACTCAACTCGGTCATTCAAAGAACTGCTACCTCCTGCCCATTTTGTCCGCTATTATCGCATGATTACTGGGGAGAGGCAACACTTCCTTTCACTTTATCCTCTTCGCCGACCTTCCTGCCCGTTTTGCTTGCGGCTGCGCGCCTGCCGGTTAGCAGCACACCAATGAAGAAGACGATCCAGCCAGCTGCCATCACCAGCCAGAAACTGCTGCTTAACCCGAAGGCTCGCGCAGTTGTACCGGCGGCGGCGTTCAGCAGATCACCGACGAGGATCAACACGTTGGCCCATAGCAGATTGCCAGGATTGAAGCCCGCTACCTCAGACTGGCGACGCCACAGCTTCCAGCCGGAGTAGACGGCCACACCGACGACCGCCAGCACGCCCAGCGTATTTAGAATGATCGTGAGAATCAGCCAGAAGCCAGGCTGCAAGATGCCTGTGCCTGGTGTGCCGGCGACCTGGCTGAGAATGTGCATATCGATGGGGTTGATAGCAATGAGAACAGCATCCAGCAGGCTTAACAATGTCAGCACCGCCAGGCAGGTGCGCGTGACCGGTCGGTTGGCAACAAGCGCGATGCTGCCCAGTCCCAACCAGGAAGGCGCGAGCGCAGCGCCCAGGATATAGTAGAGCCGGAAGAAGACCGCTCCCGCGCCGCTTGTTGATCCTGAGATGATCATTATGATGTAGCTTAATGTGGCGAAAAAAGCCATCAACAGAGCGATCATCCAGAAGAGTTGATAGTTGCGCCGCCGCTGCGCGAACTGGCGCGATACGACTGCCGCGAAGAGGCCTGTTACCAATACATTGACGATAGCGAAAACCAGTAATATTGTGTTATTTGACATGATAGCGTTCCACCTCCATGCTGTGACTTGTGAAATAACACCACACTCGCAATTAAGCATACTCCTCGTCGGCGGCTTCGTCAATGCCAAAATCTCAAGGAATCTATAAAAATCTCAATTCGATGTTCACTTAAAACTCCAGGAGCAAGAGGCGTAAACATAAAACTGCTGCTTACAAGCCATCCTCTGAACAAGCAATAGCGACTCCAGGGCTGTTGCAAGGTCGTATGAACCATGGCGACCGCAAGGGTCGCCACTACTATATGACGGCTCCCCAGGGCGTTGTACGCAAGTATAGTAGTGGCGACCCTTGCGGTCGCCATGCCTGGATGCTTGTATTCCCGATCTTGCACAGCCCTGATAGCGACTCCCACCAGCATTATCAGGGTAGAACGAACGTGGTATAATGAACGAGATATTCTTCGTTAACACAACATTAATTACCATAGATTACGACGCGAAAGCCATTACCAGGAGAACCTGATACATGCAACTACTTGGGAAAATGCTGGGCGACCCCAACAAAAAAGAACTGCGTACCATGCAGCCGATTGTAGATAAAATCAACACACTCGAACCTGAAATGGAGCAATTGACCGATGAGCAACTGGCGCAGAAAACAGTCGAATTTCGCGCGCAACTCCACCTTTATCTGAAGGGCGGTATGGTGTTGGAAGATGAACTGCTCAAAATCTTCCGCGAAGTTCTGGACGCTATTGAGCCACTGGCCGCGAAATGCAAAGATGCGCAACTACGCGAAGCCATCAGCGAGCCGCGCAAGTTCATCGAGAGACGTCGCGACCCGGAGAAAATGCTGCGCGATAACCTGCAGGACACACTATCCGAGTGTTTTGAGCGCGCCTATGAAAACCTGAATCCCGCCCTCAACTCCCTGCGTGTAGATGCCGCGATGGACAGGGCGGAGGAAACGCAGGACTGGCCCGACGAAGCAAAGGACCCGCAGCAGGCCACACTCACGCTGCTCAAAACGGTCGAGCCAACTCTGGAAGAGATTGACGAGGATGACCTGCAAGAAGCCTTCCAGAAAGCGTGGCCGAAGTTTGAGGAGGCGCAGCGCAGCGCAGCGAACAAAGATGAGGGCACGGACGAACGCCTGGAGACTTTGCTGCGCGATGTTTTGCATGGCCTGAGAAGCGAACTGGTGGCCTTGAAAGCCGAGGCCATTGACGAGTTGTTGCCTGAGATCTCTAAACGCTATCGCACAGGTAAAACGCTCGATGATATACTGCCGGAAGCCTTTGCCATTGTGCGCGAAGCAGGCAAGCGCACCATCAATATGCGTCATTATGACGTGCAGCTTATCGGCGGTGTGGTGCTGCATGATGGAAAAATCGCCGAGATGCGTACCGGTGAAGGTAAGACGCTTGTCGCCACCCTGCCGGCCTATCTGAATGCGCTAACGGGCAAGGGAGTGCATATAGTCACCGTCAATGATTACCTGGCACGCCGCGATGCCGAGTGGATGGGGCAGATTTACAAGTTTCTGGGACTGACAGTCGGGGTGATTGTCAACGCCGTCGAACCTCTTACTGCTGAGCGCAGAGCTGCCTACAACGCCGATATCACCTATGGCACTAATAATGAATTCGGATTTGATTACTTGCGCGATAACATGGTCAATTCGCTTGAACAGCTTGTGCAGCGAGACCTGAATTACGCCATCGTTGACGAGGTAGACAACATCCTGATCGACGAAGCGCGCACACCGCTCATCATTTCTGGCCAGGGACAGGAATCCACCGATCACTACGCGAGGTTCGCAAGTTGGGCGCCGCGTCTGAAAGCAGAAACCGATTACACGGTTGAAGAGAAAACCCGCACCGTCATGCTGACGGAGGCCGGTATCGAAAAAATTGAACAACTGGCGGGCGTGAAAAACATCTATGACGCGGAAAACGTGGAATTGACTCGCTATATGGAGAACGCCATCAAAGCGCACGTGATCTTCAAGCGCGACAAGGACTACATCGTCAAAGACGACGAAGTCATCATCGTGGACGAGTTTACGGGTCGCCAGATGCCCGGACGCCGCTATAGCGAAGGGCTGCACCAGGCTATCGAGGCCAAAGAAAAGGTCAAGGTGCAGCGCGAAAACCACACCCTGGCTACCATCACTTTTCAGAATTTCTTCCGCCTCTACAAGAAGCTGGCAGGTATGACTGGTACCGCGCTGACCGAAGCTGAAGAGCTTAACAAAATATATAAGCTGGACGTTATCGTCATCCCGACACACAAGCCAATGATCCGTGAAGACCAGCCCGACCTGATCTATCGCACAGCAGCAGGTAAATTCCGCGCGGTAGTCGAGGAAATCAGGGAACTGCACGAAAAGGGAGAGCCGGTGCTGGTCGGCACCACTTCGGTCGAAATTTCAGAACATCTTGCCGACCTGCTTGATAAGCAGGGCATACCGCACAACGTCCTTAACGCCAAGCACCACGAACGCGAGGCGCAAATAGTGGCCCAGGCTGGCCGCAGCGGGGCCGTTACCATCGCCACCAATATGGCCGGTCGTGGTACCGACATCGTGCTGGGCGGCAATCCCGCGGGCTACTTTGATGCCATTTTGCGCAGGCATGCTGAACAGGTAGACTTCATTCGCGAAATGCCGGTACAGGATGAAGACGATCGCCAGGAAAAAGAAGAAGCTATCCAGCAATATATCGCCGATATGACGGAAGAGGAACGGAAAGCGCTCTTCGAGGAAAAGATTCGCGAATGCGAGGAAGATCACAACCTGGTAGTCGAGCTTGGTGGACTGCGCATCATTGGCACCGAGCGTCACGAGTCGCGCCGCATCGACAACCAGCTGCGCGGTCGCGCCGGACGCCAGGGCGACCCCGGCTCATCGCGCTTCTACCTGTCACTGGAAGATGAACTGATGCGCCGCTTCGCCGCCGAACGTGTCTCTAAATTCATGGAGTTCGCGGGTATGGATGAGGATATGCCGCTCGAAAGCGGCCTTGTCTCGCGTATCATCGAGCAGGCACAGACCAGGGTCGAAGGCGCCAACTTCGATACCCGTAAAAATGTGGTCGAGTACGACGACGTGATCGCCAAACAGCGCGAGGTGATCTACGCCGACCGGCGAGCCGTGCTTGAACGCGCCGATTTGCACGAGCGTGTGCTGGCCATGATGCGCGACGAGGTACGGCGCATCGTCGAGATGTATATCCCTGGCAACATTATCAGTGAAGAAGAGCAGCTCGAGCATCTCTTCAACACCCTTGAAGTCTGG
>DATGGW010000444.1:0-5383 GCA_035308345.1 Ktedonobacteraceae bacterium
AGCAGTATTGATGCTGGAATTGGGAACCAGCGTGAGCCGTCCCGACGCATCGACAGCCAGCACGTTCGCACCGCTAGCAATCTGTACCAACTGGTCAGGTGCGATGATGAGCCGCCCTGAGCTATCCACATCGAGTACCACAAGCGCGCCGCCGTTATTGCCCGCGACTGGTAATCCATTCGTGGCGCCAACTGCAACACCGTTCACCTGAGTGATGTTGGTAGGTCCGCTGCTCACCGACGCATTGACGTTCAGTTTGCCGGTGTTATCGATCGAGAGGCCCTGCACCTGGTTGGAGGAATTGAGCCCTCCGGCCAGCGCAGAACCATCGTTGCCTACGTAGCCTGACATAGCATTCTCCCTTTCCAGGGCGACCGCGACGCAGCCGCCCCCTACCCTGTGCGAAAGGGTTAGATGCCACGATAGAGGCCGCGATAATCCATCACCGCGCCACCGTATTCGTGTCTGATTTTGTAGGAGATGACGTCCTGGGTAAAATTCAATCCAAACAGGGGTTGATCCTGGATGAACAAAGCCGGGTTCA
The DNA here is from genome assembly GCA_035308345.1 of Ktedonobacteraceae bacterium. Lineage (GTDB taxonomy): Bacteria > Chloroflexota > Ktedonobacteria > Ktedonobacterales > Ktedonobacteraceae > CF-113. The sequence continues at coordinate 545 of DATGGW010000444.1, forward strand.
CCTGGCCGCCCACGAAGCCGATTTCGATGGTATCAATCACTTTGGGGTCGGCTGCAAAGAACCACTGCGTTGTGCTGCTGAGCTGCGGAGAAACAATTGGCACAACATAGCCCAACATCGGATTGATGTCATTATTGTTGCTGCCGGGGACGCCCGCAGATTTTGTCACAACCATAGCGGTAAATTCCAGTTCGGCTGGCACGACCAGGAATGATGGACGCAGGCCAAGGCGTTTGCCGGCGAAATTGGTCTGCTCGCGCATGGCCATCACACCTGCTTGCATGGCTGCCGTACTGAGCGCTGCCGCACCTAAATTGCCGTGTGGCGCGCCCGACGTAAACAGCGCGCTGCCATCATAGATGTTCGGGTTGGCCGAGAGGAAGGAGTAGACGAACTCAGCCAGCGTGTAGGCTGCCGCTACTGCAAGCTTGGTGGGGATTTGTTTGATGGCGAACAGATCGTCATTAACAATGGTTTCGCGCGAGACTGTGACCAGGTTGCCCCGTTTCGTTGGCACATATGTCGCGGCAGTATCGGTCAGTGAGATAGAACTATAAGCCGTATCCTCAGCGACCGTGCTTAAAGAGCCGAATGCTCCCAGGCGCACGCGCACTTGCTGCTTGAAATCTTTGATAGGGGCGATGGTCACTAAACGCTGCCATTCGGCGGGCCAAGCCTGGTAGTCCTTGAGCAGGCGTTTATTCATGCTTGTTCCCAAAAGGTACGAGAACGACGCGGTCGTGGTATCAGCCTCGGTGACGCGCATGATCGGCGCGCTTTCGGATACACGGATGCTGCCCAGCGTCGAGCGGTCGCTGAAACCTGCCACGCTGGCATCCCCGGTGACGCGCGCGTAGGCTTCGCGGATACTGCCGAAAGCACGTATGTTGCCGAGCCGGGCGATATCAATATCCAGCTCGAACATACGATCAAACGCCGCCTGGATTTTCTCCGCTTCGGTTATCATCTGTCCCGTCGCAGGCTTTTCATAGCCGTTGCCGGTGATAATGCCGCTGGCGTGCAGTTCTGCGAGCATAGAGCGCAGATTGCCCACACTCGCTTCCAGTTCGGAGTTCTCGAAGATGCGCCCGCCAAAAAGTTGGCGCATGTGCTGTTGCGCGGCCTCCGGGAGTTGTGACTCCATCAGCCGCCGCTCCAGGCGCAAAGCGCATTTCTCGCGCTGGATTTCAGCCAGCGCTGCATTGATGGCAGCCTGCTGCGCTTCCATAATGTGGCTCTGATCTTGCATCGCTGCGTTGGCCGGACGTGTGTCAGGGGTTTGGGCGTAGTTAGTGGGTGCAGCATCGGCGCTCGCCTGTGGCTGCTCATCGGATGCCTGTTCCAGGGAATCGGGGGTAATCATGTGGGGTTCTCCTTGTGTGTAGTGGTCGTGTAAGATGCGCTGGAACGACCCGCCAGCGCTGGGGCGCGTGACGATGTCACACGAATTGAGGGAAAGCACGCGGGTTACTTGCTTTGACTGGCGTGCCTCGGATTGCTGCCAGTTGCCGAAGATGTCGATGGAAAGGCCGATGAGGTCGGGTCTGTCCAGCGCGATCGCTTCCTGGACGATTGTCCAGAGCCAATCCGCCGCTTCGAGTACGTGCAGGGTCGCATCGACTCTTCCATGTGGTGTCTGAGCGTCGGACGGGAAATGCTGCGCGTCTTTGTAGAATCCAACCATGTCTCTGACCGAACGAGTCTGCTGGTCGACCTCGCTGCGCCCGTGGTCAGCATAGGCGCGCGCGCCATCGATCATTTGCGCGATTTGCTGCAATGCCTGCTCGTCATAGTAGTAGCCATTGACGCTTTTCCCACCCTTGATAATCGTCACGCGCACATCATGCCCGCGCGCATCAAGGGTTTGCCCTTCGCAGATGTGACCCGCGACATGCATCACTTCCTGCATACCGCTCAACCTTCTTCCCGGTCGAGCCCAAGCATAAGCATACCCAGGTGTCGTTCGCGCGCCTGGTTGTTGCCCTGCTGCGCCATCCATAACGCCTTCTCGTTGTCGGTTGGAAGTTGTTTATAGGTGGGCATGTCATGCATCATCGTCAATGCCGCCGACGCGAGGTCCCCTGGTCTATCAGGCATCTCTACCTGCTGGTCAAGGGTGGGATGTTGCCAGTCGGGCAGCGCCGGGTCTGGCATCATGGGCACATCGCTGGCCTCGAACTGCTGCAAGCCGCCGGGCCGATCAAACTGTAAGAGGTCGCCCGTGAGCGGGTCGGGCGCGAAGGGCGCGGTCAGATCGATGCCTGGCGCGGTCAGATCAAAGGCTTTCAGGTCTGGGATAAACATAGCAAAAAACCTCCTGGGGACGTGGACGATAAGGGGGTCATGATCGTGGAACATGCTACGAGGGGAGCCATGTGGAGGAAAGCAGTGGTTTATTTCGCCCGCTTGCTTCAAATATAGTATAACCGCTCGCTTGCCAGAAGTCAAGGGCTAATGAACTGCTCCTGCTGCGCCGATAAAGAAGGTGAAAGGAGAAGTCAAGACTTATGGTCTCTAATCTTTTACCCGATTCCACCCTCTCTCCACAGTCAGCAGATGTGACTATGGACCCGGCGGAGACAATTACTTCTTCTACTCCGCTTCCGAATATGAAACACTTACCAGCCATACTCGGCAAAGGCGATCTGATCGTCTTGATGGTGCTAATTGTACTGTTCGTTGCCAACAACAACGGCGTCCAGTTAGCTGGTCCGGCCGCTTTCTTTTACTGGACGTTGGGTTTGCTGACCTTCTTGTTGCCCTGCGCTTACGTTACACGCTGGCTGGCTTTACGTTTCCCCGGACAGGGCGCTCCCTACCTGTGGGCGACGAGAATACTGGGAGCGCGTTGGAGCTTTTTCTCAGCATTTTCCGCCTGGCTGCCAGGGGTGCTTGTAATCGTGGCGGCCATTCAGAGCAGCCTGATTTTCGTGCAGTATCTTGCTCCAAACTGGTTTACTACTCCCGCCCAGCAGGGGTTGGCGATTATCCTGATCTTGATTGCGCCAACTGCTATCGCCTGCTTATCTCTACGCTTACTCAAGCGTATTCTGCTGGTATTGGCTACTTTCTACTTCGCCGTCTTCGTCTCGCTGGGAGCAGCAGGCATATGGTGGTTGTCCAGCGGGCACGCGCCGGCAACGGCGCTCAATAATGCCGGCGCCTGGATGCCAAACAAGGTCAACTTTGCCGCCTATGGAATCATTATCCTGGCATATCTGGGAGTTGATGTTCCCCTGTTTATGGGAGGCGAGATACAGGGCGGAAAAGCCAGCGCGCGGCGGGCCACTTCCTATGTGTGGTGGGGAACGTCTCTTGTGTTTCTCGCGTATGTACTGGGAACTTTTGGCGTCATGGTAATTGTGCCTGCCGCGCAGTCGGGAGCCATGTCGGCCAATGTCATCGCCATTCAAACAGTGTTCGGACCCCTGATTGGGAAAGTCACGGACATTGTGCTTGCCTTCGGCCAGATCGCTCTCACCATTGCCTATATTCTTACATTTTCTCGTTTGCTGGTTGTCGTTGCGCAGGACAGGCGACTGCCTTTCATGTTGACCAAACTCAATCGACGTGGTGTGCCGATCAACAGTATTATTGCGCAATCGTCGCTCGCGGCAGTGATCACTATCCTGTCGCTGGTCATACTCCCCATCCTGTTCGGCTCGCTGATCCGCCCGGATAACCTGGCTCTCGCTATCTATAACATCTTGCAAGCCAGTACGACGGTTATCTGGGTATGTACGGTCATCCAGTTATTTGTCTTTGTGCTCTGGCTCCTTTACCACCGCAAGAATCGTATCGTCGTCTCACGCGGGCAGCGATGGCTATTACTGGTTTGCACGTTCTTGGGCTGCAGCGCCTCGCTGATCGGCATCTGGGCCACCATTTCCAGTTCCTGGCTGCCGGATCTGATTCCAAATGCAACCTGGACTATCATCATCTTGAGTGTAACGGTGATCTCATTTATGGTTGGTCTGTTAGGAAGCGAACTGCCGCGTCTCTACGCGCTGGTCGGCGAGCAGAGACGTCTCAATGCCAGCGAGAAAAACCTGCGAGCGCAATTGCAAGAGGCATATGACGAGCAAGTAATACTCGTGCAGCAGCAGCAAGAATTGCTGGCAGAGGTGGATAGACTCTATCGCGAGCAGGCCGAGGCCGCTGTCACCGATGCTGTGACCGGCCTGCCCAATCATCGCGCCATTATCGCTCGCCTGGATGAAGAGGTTGCGCGCACACAGCGCACGCATCGCGCCTGCGCAGTGTTATTCGTAGATCTGGATTATTTCAAACAGGTCAACGACACCTGGGGACACCAGGCAGGAGATGCCATCCTGTGCGAAGTCGGCCAGCGGCTGCGCGCGAACATCCGCCAGGAAGACTTCGTCGGGCGTTACGGCGGGGAGGAGTTCGCTGTAATACTGACCGAGGTAGACTTCCTGAAGGCGATCACGGCTGCAGAGAAACTGTGCGCTGCCATCGCCGCGCAGCCCTGTACCTGGCGGCACGACGGCAGCGTCGAAACTGTGCTTGTGACAGCCAGTCTCGGCGTCGCAATATACCCCATGCATGGCACCAAACGTGAAGAATTGATCGCCCACGCCGATAATGGCATGTACCAGGCCAAGCGCGCCGGGCGTAATTGCGTGCGTATCGCGGATGTCGAGGTTGAAACAGGACAGCAGTCGGACTCGGAGCGTGAGTCCGAAAAACCGGTGGTGATGCCCACGCAAGTTGTACAAGCAATCATCGCTATGGCACGGGCGCATGACCGCAGCACGGGCGAACATGCCTACCGCCTGGCATGGATGGCCGAGACCACCGCGCGCAGGCTGGGGTATC
>DATGGW010000445.1:0-6230 GCA_035308345.1 Ktedonobacteraceae bacterium
CGATCAAGCAGTTTGGTGAACGCTACCTCTCTGAAGTTGAACCGCTCCCGCCTCTCTAATGCGTCGTCTCCTGCCCCGCTGTCCAGCGCAAATTCGGCTTGCGGGCCGCCAGCGCCTGGTCGAGCCTGCCTACCGGCGTGGTGTGCGGCGCGGTCTTCACGATTTCGGGGTTGGTGCGCGCTTCCTCTGCGATCTGGCGCATGACGCTCACGAAGTAATCGAGCGTCTCGCGTGTCTCCGTCTCGGTCGGCTCGATCATCATAGCCTCATGCACGATCAAGGGAAAGTAGACGGTCGGCGCGTACATGCCGAAGTCGAGCAGGCGCTTGGCGATGTCGAGCGCGGTCACATCATGCTCTTCCTTTTGCCGCTCAGCCGTCGCCACAAATTCGTGCTGGCACATCTGCGGGTAGGCGATTTCGTAGTCGGACTCCAGTTCGTGCTTGAGGTAGTTGGCGTTCAAAATCGCGCTCTGTGAGACGTGCAGCAGCCCGTCGGGGCCATAAGTGCGCAGGTAGGTGTAGGCGCGAACAAGCACACCGAAATTGCCCTTGTTAGCGCGCATCTTACCGATGGACTGCGCTCCCGGGTCCTCCCAGTAATAGCCCTGCTCGTTCTTCGCGGGCATTGGTCCCGGCAAGAAAGGCACGAGATGTTCTTTCACGCCAATGGGACCCGCGCCGGGACCGCCGCCTCCATGCGGGGTGCTGCATGTTTTATGCAGGTTGAAATGCACCACGTCGAAGCCCATGTCTCCGGGGCGCGTGATGCCAAGCACAGCGTTGGCGTTCGCGCCATCGTAGTAGAGTTGCCCGCCGGTTTCATGCACCAGCGTGGCGATTTCAGCGATCTTGCTATCGAAGAGGCCCAGCGTGTTGGGGTTGGTCATCATGATGGCGGCGATGTTGGCGGCGTTCGCGTCGAGCAGCGCCTTGAGGTGATCCATGTCGATGCCGCCCGTTTGTGGATCGGATTTGACCTCGACCGATCTGTAATCGGCCAGCGTGGCGCTGGCAGGGTTGGTGCCATGCGCGTTGTCGGGGATCAGCACAATGTTGCGATGCCCCTGGCCGTTGCTTTCATGGTAAGCTTTGATGAGCATCAGGCCCGTCAGTTCGCCGTGCGCGCCCGCCGATGGCTGCAGCGTGACACGCGCCATGCCCGCGATCTCCGACAGGTATTGTTCCAGTTCGTAGATCAATTGGATCGCGCCCTGAGCCGTGCTTTCAGGCTGCAAGGGGTGAATACGCGCGAAGCCGGGCAAGACTGCCATATCCTCGTTGATCTTGGGATTGTATTTCATGGTGCAGGAGCCGAGCGGGTAGAAGCCCGTGTCCACGCCGAAATTGCGCTGGGATAGATGCGTATAGTGGCGCACGATCTCGATTTCGCTCACCTCCGGCAGTGGCGCGTCTTCTTTGCGCAGCATGCTGGTGGGAACCATGCTCTCCAGGGCTTCGGTTGGCACGTCCATAGCGGTCATGGTAGCTGCGCGCCTGCCTGGCGCGCCCTTTTCAAAGATCAAAGACTCGACACTTCTCATGCCTGCACCTCCTTCAACACGGATACGAGGGTATCGATATCTTCTTTCGTGCGCGTCTCGGTCACGCAGAATAGCATATCGTTCTCCATATCGGGGTAGCTAATGCCTGGCGAGTAGCCGCCGATGATACCGGCCTGTTCGAGATGCCGCTGCAGTTTTTGTGGTGAAACGGGCGCGGTGATGACAAATTCGTCAAAGAATGGACTGCTGAATCTCGCCGAATAGCCTGGGATGGCGGTAATCTGGCGATAAGCATAATGGGCTTTCTGAAGACACAGTTCGCCCAGTTCCCGGAAGCCCTGTTTGCCGATGGCTGCCATGTAGATGGTCGCGCCCACCGCCAGCAGTGATTGATTGGTGCAGATATTGGAAGTGGCGCGCTCGCGGCGGATGTGCTGCTCGCGCGTCTGCAGGGTCAGCACGTAGCCGGTGCGCTTGTCGCCACCCTCTTCGACGGTCTGCCCGACCAGCCTGCCCGGCATCAGGCGCATGTATTTGCTGCGCGCCGACATGAAGCCCAGCGCGGGGCCGCCGTAGCTCATGGTATTACCAAAGCTCATCAGCTCGCCCACAGCGATATCCGCGCCATAGTCACCGGGCGCGGCCAGCACGCCCAGTGAGGCAGGCTCGGTGATGGTGGTCACGAAGACCGCCTTGCCCTTGTGCGCGATAGGCTCGATGGCGCCTATATCTTCGATGCAGCCAAAGAAATTGGGCTGCTGGATGACAACGGCGGCGGTTGTCGCGCTCACAGCGGCGTCCAGATCCTCGACCGAGGTGACGCCGTCGCGTGTTGGCACTTCTTTGACGTTGAAGCCGCGCGCGTGGGCATAGGTGTGCAGCACGCGCCGGTACTGCGGGTCTACACCCGACGAAATAACCACCTCGCCGCGCCCGCCGGGGCCAATCGCCAGCAGCACGGCTTCGATCAGCGCGGTCGCGCCATCGTACAGCGAGGCATTGGCGATGTCCAGCCCGGTTATCTGGCAGACCATGGTCTGAAATTCGTAGATGGCCTGCAACATGCCCTGGCTCACTTCCGGCTGGTAGGGAGTATAGGATGTGACGAACTCGGAGCGCCGCTGCAGGTGCGGTACGACGCTCGGCACGGCGTGGTCGTAGGTTCCCGCGCCCAGGAAAGAAATCATGTCGTCCAGGTTTTTGTTTTTTGCCGCCATGTTACCGAGCAGGCGTTTCAGATCTGGTTCCGCGAGCGCAGGAGGCAGGTCAAGCGGGCGGCGCAGGCGCACGTTTTCAGGCACCGGCGACAGCAACTCTTCCAGCGAAGAAAGACCCAGCGTGGCAAGCATAGCCTGCTGGTCTTGCGGTGTGTTGGGTATATAGCTCATGTGTCCCCCTTATGGGTGCAACAATTAATGTATCCCTCTCCTAGCGACCTTCTAGATATTTTATGTATTGTTCGCCGCTCATAAGGTGGTTCAGCTCGGAGGGATCGCCAATTTTCACAACGAGCATCCAACCATCTTCGTAGGGCTTGTCATTGATGAGTTCGGGACGATCTTTCAGGGCATCGTTCACCTTAACGATTTCACCGCTGATGGGGGAAATAAGCTCGGACGTGGCTTTGACGGACTCGATATCACCGAACTTTTTTTCATGCGAGACGCTCTGCCCGCCATCCCAGGGTAGCTCGATAAAGACGATATCTCCTAGCTGATCCTGGGCGTAGTCCGAAATACCGATGGTGGCCTGTTCTCCCTCGACGCGCACCCATTCGTCGGTTTTGCTATACTTGAGGTTCGCCGGATGATTGAGCTTTGCCATAAATTCAGGTCTCCCTTCTGTATGTGGGAATACAAATACTAAAGGACGCGATGCATCGCGTCCCTACTTCTGGCGCTTGTAAAATGGCAGCGCAACGATCTGCGCCGCGGTATGTTTACCTCGAATGTCAATGTGTACAGCCGTGCCAGGGACAGCGCGCGCGGCTTCGACATACCCCATGCCGATGTTCTTGTTCAGGATCGGGCTGGGCGCGCCGCTGGTCAAAGCGCCGATTTGCTCGCCATCCGCGTAAATAGCGTAGCCGCCGCGACACACCCCGCGATCCACCATCTCGATGCCGACCAGCTTGCGTTTCACGCCCTGCTCTTTGATTTTAGCCAGCGCGTCGTGTCCGATGAATTCGCCTTTGTTGAGTTTGATGGTCCAGCTCAGGCCAGCTTCCAGGGGATTGGTCTCCTCGTCCAGCTCATGTCCGTAGAGACAATAGCCGGCTTCCAGGCGCAGTGTGTCGCGCGCGCCCAGTCCGGCAGGCAGCAAACCGCCCTCTTTTCCTGCGGCCAGCAGGTCTCGCCAGAGTTTGGCGGCATCGCCAGATGCGCAGTAGAGTTCAAAGCCATCTTCTCCGGTGTAACCCGTGCGCGAGATAATGCAGTCGATGCCATCCACCGCGCCCTGCTCAAAATGATAATAGGCAATGCTGCCCAGGTCAACGCCTGTCAGGGGTTGCAGGATGCTCTGCGCCTCTGGCCCCTGCAGCGCGAGCAGCGCGGTGGCGTCCGACTGGTTTGCCAGCGTGACATCGAAATTCCTGGACTGCTGTTCCGCCCAGGCGAAGTCTTTGTCGATATTGCCCGCGTTGACCACCAGCATATAGCGGTTCTCAGCCAGCCGGTAAACCAGCAGATCATCGATGGTTCCCGCGTCGGGCAGGCAGAGCTGCGTGTACAGCGCCTGGTGAATGGCGAGACGGGATACGTCGTTGGGAACAAGATATTGCAGGTACGCCAGCGCGTCCGGCCCCTCGACCTTAAACTCACCCATGTGGCTGACATCAAATAAACCTGCGCGCGTGCGCACGGCGCGGTGTTCATCCAAAATACTGCTGTATTGAACGGGCATCTCCCAGCCGCTGAACTCTACCAGGCGCGCGCCCAATGCGCGGTGTTCCTCGTAGAGTGGAGTGCGTTTCAGCGAGGCCGCTGCGCTGTCTTGTGCTGTCATACTTACTTGCTCCATTGCAGTTTTGAGGGTACGTTTGTATGCTTCACAATATCATATTTTACGATGAGCTACAAACTTAAGGGCATGAAATAGCTTCACCTTTGATATTGCATCCCAATCACCTTTCATGTAATATATTTCAAAACTGGCTTGCAAGCTGTGAAGGCAGCAGGTGCATTGGCGCATCGATAAGAAAGCAGGGATAGAATATGTACGCGACAATTACTGTTGAGTTCTTTTCAGATACAAAAGAGCATCTGAAAATACTGGAGCAACAGTTGAAGCATGAACATGATGTGGATGTTGACCTGGTTGAGCCAAAAGATGTGACGGCCCCCGCGCTTGTTGCTATCGGGATTAAGAAAAGTGGAGAGCGGGCAGAGAAGGCTGTGCAGGAAGTGGCGCGAGTCCTTTATAACTTCTTGCACAATGAGGCAGGCGCTGCAGGGCAGAAGCGGATCTTTCTTTTAACGATAGAGGGAGATCGTGTTGATATAGAGCCCCTATCTGTCGAGGAAATTGAGGGGATTATCCTGGCAGCTAAAGAGGGAGAAAATATCTAAATTTTACCGACCCGGCTTGACAAATCTCTGGTATCCGACTATACTAGTATAGTACGATATATTTCGTATCGTCTGATGTATCTGGTACTGAGCTTGCCGGGAGAGTACAATGCCTGCGCGTGAAATAGCCAACCTGACCGGTCGCAGATCAGCCTTAACGGTGGATATAGAGACTGGCGCAGCCTATGAGCTGCTGATGTCGCTGTGCGTATCCAGCGATAAAAGCGGCTCAGCTACCTACGACGTGGGCAAAGCCTGGTTCGAGGCTGTGGGCGCAAAGGTCTCTCCTGATCTACTGGCAAACATTGAGCAGTTCAGTTTTCAAACCGAGTCCATCTGGGAACATATATTTAGCCTGGTGTACGATTGCCCGGCGCCAAAAGATGTTCCCACCTTCATTACCTTCCTCGAAACGGTTGATGCGTTGGAACTGCGTTTGCACCTGCTGGGGTATTATGTGCGCGATCACCGCCGCGTCACGCCGCCGGATACGATCTACGCGGCTGCGCAGGGCGATATGCAGGCGCAAAAAATCCTGTTCAAAACCTCGTACCCGGATGATGCCGAATGGCAAAGAGTAATGCGCTGGCTGTTCTCGCTGGATATGGCTGCCACGAAAGAGCGACTGCTGAAAATAGTTTCCGGCTGGTATCAAGAGGTATTTCACGAGCAGGAATCCGCCATCATGCCAATCATTGAGCGTGATGCCGAGGCTAAACGCGACTTGAAGGAGACGTATTCACCTGAACAGTTGATTGAAATGTGTACCGGGTGGGAATACGTGCCAGAGCCGGGCATCCGGCGCGTCGTGCTCGTTCCTTCCTACATTCTACGACCCTACAACTCGGACGCGGAGCGTCACGATACCCGCATATTCTGTTATCCTGTAGCCGACGAAAGTATAGTCGCTGACAACAGCGCACCGTCGCTGCGCCTGCTGCGCCTTGCGAAAGCGCTTGCGGATGAGCGCCGTTTGCGTATTCTCAAGAAGCTTTCAAGCGGAAGTTACACTTTGCAAGAGCTGGCGGATGACTTTGGCGCAGCAAAAACAACCATCCATCATCATCTGATTGTCCTGCGTTCGGCTGGCCTGGTGCGCATGCGCATGAACGACAAACGCTACAGTCTGCGCCCGCACGTGATAGATAGTCTGGGAG
>DATGGW010000446.1:0-28453 GCA_035308345.1 Ktedonobacteraceae bacterium
TCGTCGATTATCAAGCGTACGGAGTCTTGCGAACCCTCGTGGCGCGCATTTCGCAGACGTCTATACACATATAGCAGAGCGTGCGTCATAGGGTGTAGCGGTTTACACACATAAAGCAGACGGAGAAACCAGTCTAACTGCTGTTCTGGGCCGAGTCCTACCAGGTCGCTCAAGCAACCGATTACCGCGCGAAGTAATCTGCGCCGGGTATAATAGCCAAGATACATGGGATCCATCAACACTAGCAGATCAACCATCTGCCCTGCGGCGTGAAGTTGCCGCGCCATTTCATAGGCCACCAGGCCGCCATTGCACCAGCCCCCCAGGAGGTAGGGCCCCTCTGGCTGAACGGCACGCAATGACTTAATGTGAGCCGTTGCCATCGCCTCGACTGTGGGCGGGACCGGTAGACCATCAAACCGATACGCTTCGAGCGCGTAAAATGGTTGGTCCGATCCCAGTTCGCGCGCTAAGGACGAGCAAAAGAAAGTGGTACCTTTCCAATTCCCATGTAAGAAGAAAAAAGGCCGTTTTGCCCTCCCAACCTGAGCCTCTACCACACGTGCGCGTGGGTCGGCCACCTCTGTTTTGGCATGCTGAGTATCGACGCCTACCGCCTTTGCAGCCTGTGGGATATCGCCACGCAGATACTTTTCGAGCAGGGCACGCCTGGCTTCGGAGAGTTCGGGTGTATGTGGCATATGGTCCATCCTTTCATGGCAACACTCGATCCCGCCTTCATGGTCATTCCCTGTGGGATAGGGAAGACTAAAATGTGACGGGTAGAACCGTCAGGCCCCGAAAGGCCAGGTTTTCCCGCCAGTTCACGGGACCAGGTACCAGGCTCAGGTTGGGCATGCGGCGCAGCAGCGCCTCGAATGCAATCTGAGCTTCCAGTCGCGCAAGCGGCGCGCCAAAGCAGAAGTGAGCGCCCCAGGCAAATGCAAGGTGTCGATTATCCTGACGACAGATGTCAAGCCGATCTGGATCAGGGAATCGCTCTGGATCGCGGTTTGCTGCTCCCATTACTGCGATTACCGCCTGGCGCTTACGGATCGTTTTCCCCCCCATCTGTACATCGTCGTGTGCCAGGCGTGAGGTGTATTGAATAGGGCTTTCGTAGCGCAACAACTCCTCTATGGCCGAGGGTATCAGGGACCGGTCTGCCCGCAGTTTCTCTAGCTGATCTGGATGGCGCAGCAAAGTGAGGATTCCATTACCAATCAGGTTGGTCGTGGTTTCTTGCCCACCGGTCATCAGCATGATGCTGTTGGCGACCACTTCCTCCTCAGTCAGAGAATCGCCTTCATGTTCAGCGCTCAGCAAAGCACTGATGAGGTCATCCCGAGGATGCTTGCGATGCTCCTGAACGGCGTCCCGGAAATAAGCACACATCTCTACCAGGCTCCGCAAGACACGTGGAGCATGATTCGGGTTGTGCTGGAAGTTGCCTAATGCCTCGGCGAAATCGGTAGACCATTGGGTCAACTGCCGCCATTCGGAAGCGGGTAATCCGAGCATCTCAGCAGTCACGATGGCCGGAAAAGGATCGGCTAGATCGCCGATCACGTCCATGTATCCCTCGCCCTGTACTGCATCCAAGAGGCCATCGGTAATCTGCTGAATGCGAGATCGCAGGAGTTCAATCCTGCGAGGCGTGAAGGCATTCGATACCAGCCCTCGTATTCGAATATGGGCAAGATCATCCATAAAGAGCATCTGGCGCACCAATACTTCCGCAATTGGTACCAGCGCTGACAAACCCATAGCGGTCAGTTGTTCGGGCGTGGGGGTGCGGTTGGCAGAGAAATGCTGAAGCACCGTCACTACATCGGCATAACGCGTCACCACCCAGGTATGGAGAAAACGATCCCAGTGTACCGGGTCCTCGGTATGGAACCGGTGGTACAAGGGGTAAGGATTGGCGAGCACCTCTGGGTCGAGCAAGCGGTAAAGGCTCAGAGGCGGGTCCTTTTTGCCTATTGTAGATGAAGTTCTCATCTGCATAACTATTTCTTCTTCCTCCATGTATAAGATAGCCGGGCAAGACCGCGCGTCGTGAACTTATTGAAGTAGACGCAGAACCTCCTCATCGCTCATCGCCTCCACCATGTCAAAAATAAGTCGTTCAATCTCGCCGGCCAGCTCTCGCACTGTGGGAGCATCAAACAGGGTACCCAGGGGGAGATCGATCCCGAAGGTCTCAGCTACGCGCATGACAACCTGAGCGCCCATCAATGAGTTCCCGCCAAGCATGAAGAAGTCGTCATCTATCCCGATCTGCTCCAGACCTAAAAGGGGAGCTACGATCTCGACCAGCCGCTTTTCAGTGGGTGTGCTGGGTGCAGCAATGGCCTCATCACGCAGGGTATTGGTCGCATCCGGCGCGGGCAGAGCAGCGCGATCTACTTTGCCGTTCGGCGTCAATGGCAGGGTATCCAGCACAACGAAGGCCGACGGGATCATGTAGTCGGGCAGGTACGCCATAAGGATATCTCGTAGAGAACTCGTCGTGACATCCGCACTAGGAACCAGGGCAGTGTAGGCCACTAGGTGCTTCTCATCGGCTGCGTCCTCGCGGACGATGACCACAGCCTGCTGAATTGCAGGGTGTTGGTTCAGTACTGCCTCAATTTCTCCCAATTCAATGCGGAAGCCGCGAATCTTCACCTGCTGATCAGCACGCCCCAGAAACGCAATTTGCCCGTCCGGTAGGAAGCGAGCGAGGTCCCCCGTTTTGTACAGGCATGCACCAGGCTCCTGACTGAAAGGATCAGGTATGAAGCGCTCGGCAGTCAGTTCAGGGCGGTTGAGGTAGCCCTTCCCCACGCCAGCTCCCCCGATGTAAAGTTCGCCCGGCATGCCGATGGGCACCAACCGCAGATGCTCATCCAGAATGTAGATCCGGGTGTTGGCAATAGGTCGACCGATTGATGGTGGTAGATCGGGGTGCTCAGTTGGGGGCACGTACCCGAAAGTGGCAACGACGGTTGTCTCAGTCGGTCCGTAGTTGTTGACTAGCGCGAAGGGCAAACCTGGCGATGGGTAGTGGTGGAGTGTATCTGCCCCGGTCAACAAGTAGCGCAGCGAGGTAGTTGACGGCCATTCCAGAGTCATGATGCTTTCAGCCAATGGCGTCGGTAGAAATGTGATGGTAATCTGGTGCTCTACCAGCCAATCGCGCAGTAAGGTCGGCGAGAAGCGGGTGTCCTCATCGGGCAGAAAGACACTAGCACCGGCGGTGAGATAAGGCCACAGCTCCCAGCCGGTTGCATCGAAGGCGGGGCTGGCGAGCTGGGTAGCTCGATCGGAGGAAGTTACCGAAAAGGCCCTCTGATGCCAGAACACGAGGTTGAGCAGGCTATCGTGCTGAATCTGCACTCCCTTCGGTCGTCCGGTCGATCCGGAGGTGTAAATGACATAAGCCAGGTCGGTGATTGAAATAGTGCAAGATGGGTCAGCAGCGCTCTGCCGGGCCAGCAATGCCGCATCTGCATCCAGGCAGATGACGTGAGGTCGCGTGTCCAGGTTGGCGAAGCGCGAAGCCAGGTGTTGCTGTGTGACGAGTATGGGAGCCTCAGCATCTCGTAACATGAAGGCGAGACGCTCAGGCGGGTAAGCAGAATCCAGCGGTACGTAAGCATCCCCTGCCTTGAGGATGCCAAGCAGTCCCACGACCAGGTCGAAGGAGCGCTCGACGCACAGCCCCACGAGCACGTTGGGACCTATGCCCAGGGATTGCAGGTAGTGGGCGAGCTGGTTAGCGCGCTGATTGAGTTCGCGATAGGTGAGGGTCTGTTCGCCCATACCAAGGGCAATGCCGTCAGGGGTGGCGGTAGTCTGCCGTGCCATAAGGTGGGGAACGCAGGCACCGGTGGGATAGTTCTGTTGGGTCGCGTTCCAGGCTGCTAACTGCTGCTCCCAGTTCGAAGTAGGGAATTGGTTTTTCCCTGGCTCCTCAGTAACAACACCGATACGGGAAAATTCCTGTTTCTCTTCCATGAGTACTCTACCCATTTCGATAAATGTCAATATACTATGGGCCAGCTTATCAGGGATATCCATTTTTTCATCGCCCATGAGGGAGGTTTTAACAGGCGGATGAAATCGAAATAGAGTTTATATTTCTACGTTAAGAAATGTTAGCCTTTCAGTCGGATCAATTCGATTGAAAAAGCTAAATCCCCCAATACCATACAAGATTATACCCAATTGGGGATGGAAAATCGCCCTTTAACGACCAACTTGCTTGCAATAGATGACCGTTTTTAGGGGAACTAATAACCCGTAAACAAAGTACTCAATTACAGATATAAGTAACTTCTCTATTCGCGCTACTCTACACGTGGGGATTAAGGCCGTTTCTCAACGAAAGACGAGGACGCCAGGCTGGTCAAGCTACAGCCTCTTTCCCGGATGTTGGAAATTTCTAAATCGAAAGCGTGTAGCTTACTTCGCAGCGACGAAAGTGCGCGGCGAATAGACCTTAATTCCTGCTGCCGTGTTCCGCGGCTCTGCGCCTCCCCCAAACGTTGGCGGCAGCGCTCGATGGTTGCCTGGGTAACGACCTTTGAAGAGAGGTGTGCCAGTAACACCTCGTAGGGGCAATAGTGAGGATAATACTCCAGGATCGGCACTATGATGCGCATCTCATTCTCACTAAACCGCTGCTCTATGATGATTCGAGGGCCATCGGAGAGCAGAGACAAAGTGCGCACCTCTTGATTTAAAGCCAGCATTCTGCCCTCAGGGAGCAGGCCCTGAAGAGTAAGGTGGACGATCTGTGTCTCCACTTCTTGAGGCATTTTTAGGCGTATGACCTGGTCTGTGCGCATTTCACCTTTCTCCGATCAGGACATAAAAGGGATGCAATCTCCCTCCTGTCCCTCAAAAGTAAGAAAACCAGCTACAAGATGTACAAGAAATGACTCTAAATCTGCGCGAAGCTCTACATTATCAACTGTTAAATGTCACATAAATCGGTCAACATGCCCAGAAAAATTGGTAATCAAACAAAGACTTTTATCACCACCTATAAGTATACTGATTTTAGCGCCATTTGGATTACATTATCGAGCGCAATCCATACTTTCCCCTTTTTTGTGAAGCAAACGAGAGGAAATTGATTCGGGCCGACCGGACAGGAAGTGGTCATGATTGTGGTCGCACAGCCTCTTTTAGGGTCCGAAGAAGAAGCTGCGGTTCTTCGGGTTCTCGCTTCGGGGCAGCTCACACAGGGAGAGTACGTCGCGGATTTTGAGCGTCGCTTTGCCGAGTTATGCCATGTGCGAGAGGCTGTTGCCGTCTCTTCAGGCACCGCTGCTCTTCATCTCGCGCTACTTGCTCATAATATCGGCCCCGGTGATGAAGTCGTCACGACCGCTTTTAGCTTTGCTGCCGCCGTAAGCATGATTCTGCTTGTGGGGGCGATCCCCGTGTTCGTGGATATCGATCCGGATACGTATACGCTCGATCCCGCTCAAGTAGAGATCGCCCTTACACGCCGCACGAAGGCGATTCTAGGGGTGCATCTGTATGGCCATCCATGCGATATGCTCCGCCTGGAGCAACTTGCGGAGGCGTATTCTCTTGCGCTCATCGAGGACGCATCACAGGCACATGCGGCTTCTATTGGGGGGAGGCTCGTGGGGAGCTTCGGGGTGGGATGTTTCTCATTCTATGCGACCAAAAATATGACAACCGGTGAGGGAGGGATGGTCACCACCAATGATCCCGCAATAGCCGAACAGGTGCGCCTTTTGCGCAACCAGGGGCAAGAAGCGCGCTTCTACCATACGATCCTGGGATATAACCTGCGCATGACGGAACTGCAGGCGGCCCTTGGAATCGCTCAACTTGAGAAGCTGGAGGACTTCACCAGGCGGCGCATTGCCAACGCGGCATACCTCACGGATCATCTTAAACGAGTGGTGCAGACCCCGGTCGTGCGTCCCGGATACCGCCATGTCTACCAGGAGTATACCATCCGCGTCCCAATAGACCGCAACGAATGGGCGGCGAGGCTGCGCAGCAGCGGGGTCGATACGGCGATTCGCTATCCCCTTCCGGTTCACCAGCAGCCTTTCGTTAGGCGCAGGTCCTCTCTGTTTCGCATCCTGAGCCCCGGTAAAAAGTCACTCATGAAAGGGAGCAACCCCGCCGCGCACCTCCCCGTAACGGAGAGCGCCGCGCAGCAAGTGCTATCGCTGCCCGTGCATCCAGCACTGAGCGAGGAAGATCTCTCAAAGATCGCGAATGAGGTAATCGCCATGAGCGAGTGAGAACTGCCCAACTGTTTTATCTTTCACTGCTGCAAAGAAGTAGTTCGAGGTCAATCAATCTGTCGCAAGATACTGCTCTCCACAGAAGCGTAACATGGTCTCTTTTGAGAGTGCAGAATGCAGCGTCACAAATTTGATCCAGCCATTGGCATCATCTTTCCTGAAGCTGCCTGGGATACGAACTACCTTCAGCGGATCTTAGAGACGGTTATTTAGATGTGATTGCCCTGTGTAATAGGCAGGGCAATCGCATCTAATTCACCCCATCCAGGACACGCAACAGGTACTGGGTGTCCCACCCGGCTTTGAGGCGCTTGGCATGGATGCCCACACGAGACGAGCGTTCCTGGCGTAAGAGGTTGAGGCTGATATGGCGCAGGACAGCCAGATTTTCGTCAGCATGACCGAGGCGAACCCGCGATTCATCTTCGCGAAACGCCACATCGAGCACCCAATGGACACTGTTTTCGATGCCCCAGTGGCTTCTGACCGCAGTCGCGAACAGCGTGACTGACGAAAAGCTTAACAGGAAGTAGCGTGTTTCTTTGGTCGTCTTGTGCTCCATGCGCCGTTGCGCCCGCACCACGCCAATCCCTCGCAAGCCTTTCCACTTGCCCCCTGGATCCAGGTACGCTAAGATGTCTGGATCCGAGAGCGTCCAGTGTTCACGAATCTCCACGCGCCCATGACCTTTTTCGACCTGTCGCTCTGCTTGCCAGTACGCGCTGGCAAAGCCGTCCTTTTCGGCCAAAGTAAAGGTCGCTTGGACCTCGTCGTAGAGGTTGCCTTGATTGTCTTTGAGGGCCAGCGCATAGTCGCCCTCTTGCTCGATAATCTGCTCGGCAATCTTGAGTTGCGTTCCCATGGCATCAATCGTCACGATACATCCGTTGAGTGCCAGTTGCTCTAAGAGCAGGGGGATGGCGGTAATCTCATTGGACTTCTCTTCCGTCGCCAGTTGAGCCAACACGAGACGATTTTCGACGGCCCAGGCACTGAGCAGATGCAGCGCCTTTTTCCCTGCTGCCTGATCGTGCGAACGGCGCAAGGTTTTGCCATCAATCGCGATGACTCCTGTGACCGTCGCGGTCAGCCCTTGCACCCACTGGAAAAACCTGGCCTCAAATTGCTCTGGGTTCATCAGGCTGAATACTCGCCCAAAGGTATCATGAGACGGAATGCCATTGGCCAAGTGCAGCAGGTCCGTGAACCAGGCTTCCTTTGCCTTCCCGAATTCCTCGATTTCCACCCATCCGTCCGCTCCGCAGATCACTCCACAGATCGCCAGGATGATGATATCGCGTAAACGATGCCGTTTGGTTCGCTCCATGCGCGGATCTTCCACTTGAGCAAAGAGCGTCTCCAGGTCTCTCACATCTCTTTCTTCCATCGTAACTGCCCAGGTCCGCTGGGGACTTGCCAAAGGTCGTAAAACCCAGTAAAGTACAGGCATGAGCATGGAAGAAGAAAATCAGCGCCTGCGTGAACAAGTGGCCCAGCGTGATGCCAGAATCCAGCAGCAGGACACGCTGCTGTGCCAGCAGAGCCAACAGATGCAGCAGATGCAAGCCCAGATTGCGGCTTTGACCCAGCAGATGAAAGACCTGCAAGAGCGGCTGGCGAAAGATAGCCACAATAGCAGCTTGCCCCCTTCCTCGGATCGCTTTGTGCGGCAGCCAAAAAGCTTGCGCAACAAGAGCGAGAAGAAAACCGGAGGACAAGAGGGCCATCAGGGAACGACCTTGCGGTTTGCGGAGGTGCCAGATGAAGTGATTGAGCATCGGGTCACCGTCTGCGCGTCCTGTCAGCACGATTTGCGCGAGGTCGAGGCGTGCGTCACGCTGCGTCGGCAAGTGGTGGACATGCCAGCGCCACGGCTGATCGTGCAGGAACACCGCGCCGAACAAAAGCAGTGTCCCCGCTGTCAGCACATCACGTTGGCCTCGTTCCCCACAGGAGTAGCGGCCCCCATCCAGTACGGACCGTTGATCGGAGCGGCGGCCGTGTATTTGACCCAGCAGCAGTTGTTGCCATTGGAACGCTCCTGTGAAGTCCTGCGCGACCTGGTGGGGGTGCAGAAGAGTGAAGGGACGGTGGGGGAACTGATCAAGCGCACCGCCTGCGCGCTGGCTCCCGTCGAGCAGCAGATCACCGAGGCGTTGATCGATGCCGCCGTGATTCATCAAGACGAAACGGGCGTGTAGGTGGCTGGGAAGCGATACTGGGAGCATGTCACCAGTACGGCGAGCCTGACCCATTATCATGTGATGCGAGCCGAGGACAAGACGCCTTGAACGCCATTGGCATCTTGCCGGTCTTCAAGGGCATCAGTATCCATGATAGCTGGGCCTCGTACTTCTTGTATGACTGTGAGCATGCGCTCTGCCTGGTGCATGTGCTGCGCGAGTTGGTGTTTCAAGCCGAGGAGCAGGGAGCCGTCTGGGCTGCCGACCTCATCGACTTGCTCCTGGCGATGAGGCAAGCGACCCACCAAGCGCGCGCACAAGGTAAGTGCTGGCTCGATCCGCTGGAAGTGCTGGATTGGGAAAGGGCCTTTCTCCGCGTGCTTGATGAAGGCGATCACGTCACGCCACGAGCGACGGCCCCGCCTGGCACCAAAGGGCGTATCAAACAGAGTGCCGCACGCAACCTGCTCGACCGGTTGCGCAAACACCAGCAAGCGGTCTTCTGCTTTCTGGAAGATCTGCGGGTGGATTTTGACAACAATCTGGCCGAGCGGGACCTGCGCATGATTAAAGTGCAGCAAAAGGTGTCTGGCTGCTTCCGCAGCCTGGCGGGAGCACAGGCGTTTAGCCGCATTCGTGGCTATTTGTCCACCTTGCGCAAACAAGGGCTTCCTCTGTTGTCGGCTTTGCAGGCGACTCTGTGCGGTCATCCTCTTCTTCCCTCATTTGAGTGAACCTGAACGGACCTAGGTAGTTACCTTCCATCTCTGTTTTTCCTGTTTTTGAGATGGATTCTATCACCTTCTGACTAGTTTTATTTCACTGCTGGGCTTATTTAGATGCGATTGCCCTGGGGTGATGAGTTATTCACTTGACTTCGTACACTAAAATATGTTACGTTAGGATATAACCTATTTGTGTAACAGCAGCGTTTTGAAGCTAAATCACCATTAGCCGATATGGGCTTCCATGTAAGCCCATTGTTGATACCCGTAGCAATGCTATACGTACTTTCGATCAGAATCAGGTGCTAAATCTAATCTAGAACCATGCGGAGAATGGATATGGATGTTGCTAGAGGTGTTACATTCTTGAGCTTGGAGCTGGTGTCCATCGCTTTGGTCTTACTAGAGCTCGAGAGCCTTGAATTGGCTCGCAGCGACGACAGCCAGTGGTTAAACCCGGAGTTGGGTCAGTGGGGAAGTTGGTGTGTTCGTAGCGCCCAGGGTCAAGATCATTGCGCCGCCCGCGACGTCTCCTCAGATTCTCTGGTCGCAATTCGCTTCCCCTGCACCCAAAAGAGGCACCGACTCCGGGGGGTTCTACGATGATTTGCGTTACCACCCGTTTCCGCCTGAGGCACTCCTGGATGCTCCTTCCGATGTACCTGACCTATCGCCGGATGCAGCGAGATCTCAAGCAGGCCTCGGGACTGATCCGCTATGCCTTCCTGCTGCAGAATCCGGTCGCCTGTTGCACGCTCTCCTTTTGGGAGTCTGAGGCAGCTGTTATCAGCTTCTCCAACGTGCCCAGCCATGTGTATGCGGTTCGTCGGGCCAAGAGTTGGTGCCGGGATATCTGGTCCGCCTATTGGAGGATTGACGCGGTCAGCAAATACGCGAGCCAGTGGCAGGGACCTGGGCGGGGCATATGGCCCGCGTTGATACCCCATGCCGTCTATCCCTGGCGCCTCGTGCCGCCACCTCTAAGGGAGGGGGGCGAGCGATGAGCATCATCGGCATAGAGGTTCTACTGTGCATGGTGCTGGCAGTCATCTTTCTGGCGGCTGCGGTCCCCAAGCTGCGCCACCCCAAGGGCTTCGTTCTCGCCGTCCTGGAGTACCGCGTGCTACCACCTCGCCTCAGCGTGTTCTATGCGCGCCTCGTCCCCCCTCTCGAATTTTTGTTGGCGCTCCTGTTGCTCTGCGGGACGGCAATCCGGTCCGCAGCCGTTGTTATCTCGCTGCTCCTGCTCAGTTTTATCGTCGCCATCGGCATCAATCTGGCACGGGGCCGCAATCCCGACTGCTACTGCTTCGGCAAGGCTAGCCGGCGACCGATTAGGGGGCGGCTCCTGCTCCAGGATGGTGCTCTGCTCACTGCGGCTCTGGTCATCGTCGCTACCGCTAGCGAGTGGGTGGCGCCGGAACCCTGGTCGGTGTTTTGCCTCTTCGGTTTGGTTCAAGGCGGAATCCTTGGGCCTCTACTGGCCTGCGCGGCAGTAAGCGCGTGCGCCGCTGCGCTCCTTAGCAGGTCGCGCAGTCTGGCAGGAGGCAGCATGAGAGGGAGTGGGGTAGTACGGAATGTAGATCGCTCCCGAGTGACGAAACCTGACACCAATTGAAGTAAAAGGACGTGTTACCTCTCGAAGTGCTAAAAGTGATAAGTGATAGAGGAAGGAAGGTTTGAATGACTGGTCTGTGGCTTGCAAGCTACCTTGTCCTGTGGGGAATCGTCCTGGTCGTGTGCGTCTTGCTGGTCGGAGTCCTACGGCAGCTTGGTCTGCTGTATCGCCGACTTGAGCCGGGCTCACCATCGTCGCAGGAAAGCGGCTCCATCCCCGCACTGGAGTACGATGGGCCGACCATCGGCTCACCACTAGTGGACCTTGATGCCCAGAGCATCAACGGCTTTGGAAACCTGCTCTGGACCACCCTGGATAAAGGTGAGGCCAGGCTGTTCGTGTTCATGTCTCCCATGTGTGAGGCCTGCCAGCATATTGTAGAGCCGCTAAATGCTCTGGTGGCGCATACCAACCGCGCCGTTCGCTCGGTTGTGATCATGCGTGCCGATGAGCAGGCTTGCCGAGCGTTTTTGAGCGTCTTCCCGCTGCACATGCCCGTCGTCTGTGATCGAGATCGCGCCATCACCATGGAGCTTAACGTTCATCGCACCCCTTTCGGCTTACTCTACAACGACCACGGCATTCTGATCAGAAAGGCCCTCCTGGAGGGGCAGGAAGATCTGCTGGCCTTGCTTGGTGATGGAGCGGCCCCCGTTAGAGCTCAGGCCAACGTGTTCCCACCATTAGCGTCGTCCCAGGCGCAGCGTCCTCGTAGTGCGTGAGTTGCTACACTGCAGCTCTATTGATTATGCGGAAACTCGATCCGGACCCAAAGGGGATTACCAGGCAAAGGAGTCAATCAATGGATGAAATGATCAAGCGGATAAGCGAGCGGTTGTCGGCCCAGTCCTCGCGGCGTGGCTTCTTCTCGAGGGTGAGTAAGATCGTACTCGGCGCGGCGGCAGTTTTCACGGGCCAGGGCTTCCTGGCTCAAACAGCGGAGGCGAGAACCTTGCAATGTTGCACAGGCACCCCTTGCCCGAGCAAGGGCTGTCCCAGTGGTTCCAGTGTTACATACACCTGGAGTTGTGGAAGTCATTTCTACTGTCACGACTGCCACACCTCCTCGGGAACCTTTGTTTGCACATACTTCACTGCATAGCTATCTTTGTACCTTCATCAGAAGCTTGAAGTAGGAGCAGCAGGGAAACTCACCTGCTTCCTGCTCGGCATAAGTTGGCTGGAAGGGGAGTATCTGGCAGTTGCTCCCCACCGGCTCAACTTCGCCGCCCTGGCTCTGGTTGTCGAACCGCCTACGCCTGGGTGTAGTCCACCTTTTTGAAAGTTCTACTCATGCTCAAGAGTATACCATCACAGATCGGGGAGAGGGGCTTCTCTCCGACAAGCTGCTAGGAGGTGCGTGCCATGATTTCGCTCCGTCAGCGCTTGCAGTGTCTGCCCCTACTTTATGGCGGCATAGCTGCTGGATTGATGCTTACCATGATCACTCGTGTAAACAGAGGGGCTGAACTCGCCATGGCTATGCTGATGGTTGGAATGCCGTTTTTACTCGCAGCCCTGACGGGTTTGGGCAAGACCACCACGGCTTGAGGGGTCTCGATGATCGGTACGATCGGGTCCCTCGTGCAGGAGACCTCCAATCGCTGGCGTTGGCTACTCTCGGCCAGCCTGTATACTCTCGCCTGTTTCGGCTCGGCATCGCTGCTGGGTACTATGCTGGGTGTCCTGGGGCAGGTCATACGAGGTTTGGTCCACGGCACGGCGTTCCCCCATGCCGGAGCATGGCTCATCGGTCTGCTCGCCGTAGCTTATGCGGCGAGTGACGTGGGGTTGCTATGGCTGCCCCGTCCAATACTGAGGCACGCCGTCCCCATCACGTGGTGGCGCTGGTGGGGACCGTACAGAGCGGCGCTGGCCTACGGCGCGGCACTGGGTCTGGGCGTGATGACGCGGATCCCCTTCGGGGCCTTCTATGTGCTCTGTGCCTGGTGCGTCCTCAAGGGCGACCCAGGCTATGGCGCCCTGCTGATGGGCACCTACGGCGCGGTGCGTGCGCTGGTGATCTTCCCGGCAAGCTGGGGTCTCTACTGCCATCGTACGGCCGTCACAACCTGGTTTTCCAGCCCGCTCTTCAATCTGTGGCGAGCGCAGCGGGTCCTGGCCGTCACGCTGATCCTGTTCGGCACGCTGGTCCTCGCATCCGCGGTCTTGTCTTGAGAGCGCCGCTCCCTATCTTTAAGGCGTGCTTTCTGCCTTTCCCTCCCAAGGGGAGTGGCAGTGGGCTGTGGCGTTCGGACGAGCCACTGGACGTTTCGGGGCAGATGCCTTTACCTTGCAAGAGGATGGGAGATTGCGCTATCCAGCAGGGGCAAACCTCTGGTTGAGCGAAGTGCGTCAAGAAAATGCGTTCACGAGAGCCGTGCTGTCTATCTCGCCTACCAGACCGATTGTCAGCGCTGTGCTCTTCGGGAGCAGTGCTTGGCGTCAGGAGCCAGAGGAGATCGGGCACGACGAGTCAGTGCTGTACGCCGTCTCTTGCCTTCACCTTCGACTGTTGAGCACAAGCCGGTCCTGCTCGCAGCAATACGGTGAGGGGATGTGGCAGGCCGATCCTTTCGTCGCACCTGGATGACCCACTGGCGTCGGCAATACGTTGAGGTCCTTCCCCTGGTTCGCACCCAGCAAGAGGTTTTGCCTCCTCCTCGCCCACCTCGCGCCATCCGTTCTCATCACCGCTGGAGTTGGTAGGACCGGCTCGCCTGCAATACTTTGTGGGGACCACCGCAATTGCGTGTCACCGTCGCTGGTGTTCCCGCTTTTCTCACTATAAGTGTGTGGTAGGAGGGGCTGGCCAATAGCAAGGATTTTCAATCAGTATCAGAACCCTCTGAATGGATCACGAGGGGTATGATCCTTTGTCCACTTCCAACACACACTTTTTCATCGCAGAAACCACAAATGCAACGAAGGAAGTTTTAGAGCCACTTCATTTGAGAGGGACATCTCGTTGTGCATCCCGTGGGTAGGGACGACCCTTGCGGTCGCCCTGGTTGCTTTGGCGTCTTTAATATACTGTGTTATAGGGTTATATAGTAACGGAGGATGCCTCGGGGTAAAAAGCCAATCATGCATCTCTTCCTGAGCCTGAACGAAAGGCAAGGTATATGCTTCCTAAGAAAAAAAACACTCTGGTTGTGATCATATTCTTTCTGGCATTTGTGCTCACCAGTTTCTTTCTGAACTGGCCGGGAGGACGAGCAGCGCATGCCGCCGGTCCCACGCTCACCATTTACCCATCATCAGGCGCTTATTCCGCCTGGAATAAGATTTCCGCGACCGGAGCCAATTATAAGCCGCTGGAAACCGTGAATGTTTACTGGAACTATAAGGGTCCTGGCTCTGGAACACTGGTTGCCACAGCCACTACCTCCAGCGCTGGAGCTTTCAACGTGAGTTTTAATCGGCCGCTGTTTCCCACCGGCACCTACACCATCGCTGGCGTGGGTCAGACCTCCCACTTCGTGGCGACAGGCGTTTTCCTACTATTGCCCTCGATCTATGGCGCTCCGCTGGATAGCGGTCCAGGGACGAAAATCCACATAACAGGCAATGCTTTTGGAAATGGCGAAACCGTCAAAATTTACTGGAACTATAAGGGTCCTGGCACCGGCACTTTCATCACCAGTGCCACCGGGAATGCCACCGGCACTTTCTCGCTCTACAACTATGTTCCTGCCAATGCCCCTCCAGGCTTTACCATCCTGGCAGGCGTCGGACAAACATCTAAAGCTGTCGCCATGAACACAGTGTACGTCTATCCTCCAACCCTGGCGCTGGCTCCAATAAGTGGAGCCGCCGGTACAACGCTTACTATGAGCGCGTATGGATTCACTGCCGGTGAAAATGTGAGCCTGTATTGGGATAATAGTTCCACGCCGTTGAGTACAACCAGGACCAACGGATATGGCTACTTGCCCCTCATCACCTTTACCGTACCAATCGGTACCGCTCCTGGCTCCTACCCGGTGAAAGCTGTCGGCGTCACCAGTCATATCACAATAACTAAAACCTTTGCAGTGGTCTTTCATACTTCGACTTTACAATCGACGAGCGGCCCTGTTGGCGCAACCGTCAACCTGTCGGGTCATGGCTATGCTCCCAATGAGCAGGTGAAAGTCATCTGGAATTACACCGGCCCTGGTGCCGGCACGACCGCGGCCACCGTCGTCGCCGGTCTTTCAGGCGTGTTCAGCGCCAGCTTCACTGTGCCAGCAGCAACAACAGGCGCCTACACGGTAGCAGCAGTTGGGGCGACCAGTAACAGTGTCTCCCGGAACACGTTCACCATCATAAACGGCCTGGCGAGTAGTGTTTCATCAGCCTCTCCCGGCGCTTCTGTCACAGTGGCGGGTAGTGGCTATCAAGCACTCGAGCCCGTCCAGTTATACTGGGATAGCGTCACCGGCATATCGCTGGGTACCGCGCTAGCCGATGCTTTCGGCAATATCAGTCGGAGCGTCGTGCTGCCTGCCTCGGCCAGCCCGGGGGCGCATATGATTATAGGTGTTGGACAGATCAGCCTGCTCTCATTTTCAACCGGGGAAACCATCAATACCAACTGGAGCGACTTTGGTTTTGATGGCAACCATGACCATCAGAACACCGCTGAACATACCCTGAGCGCGACGAATGTCGCTCAGCTCAAGTTACAATGGACGGCTACAACCAGTACAAAGGTGCTGAACTCTGGATGCGGAGCCGCCACCAACGATTCTTCTCCGCTTTATGCCAACGGCTCTATGTACTTTGCGACAGCCGATGGGTATCTGAACGCCTACAACGCCAAAACAGGAGCCCTCGAATGGCAATTCAACACGGGATCCGATTTTCCTAACTGCTCCAGCCCCCTGTATGATCCTGCAACTGGCCTGCTCTTCTTTGGAGAAGTAGGTTACAACGGCGCTGGCGCGCCTAGCCCATTTTATGCCCTGGACGCTCAGACCGGTAAACCTGCATGGAGTCTCCTTCTCCCGTGGGATCAGTATTCCTTCCCGACGGCTGAGAATAAGACGCTTTTTATCGGCATGTCGGATGAGGGACATAATGAGTCGCTCTATGCCATTGACGAAATCACGGGGCAGATCAAATGGACTCAACCGGCGACCGGCAGCATCTGGGGTGAAGTGGTCGTTGATCCCGCCGCGAATATGCTCTTTAATACCGTTGGCAACCCTGGACCGGAGGTGAATGCTCGCAATCTGACCACGGGTGCGCTCATCTGGGAATTTACCCCCGTGAGTTATGGCAATGACGATGATGCAGGTTCGCCTCTTACGCTTGGCAATGGCGTGGTCTATGAGAATGACAAAAACGGCATAGTCTACTCCCTGAATGAAAAAACAGGAGCTGTTACCTGGTCAACCGCCGTCGGCGCCCACAGCAACGGAGATGTGTCCGCTCCGGCTCTTTCATCAAATGGACTGCTCTACGTGAGTACGCTGGATTCAACGTTCTACGCGCTGAATGCTTCTAGCGGAGCCATCGTATGGAAGTACACGACTGGCGGACCGGTCTATAGTTCGCCTGCGCTGGCCAACGGCGTCGTGTACTTTTCTTCGCTCGACCATTACTTCTACGCGCTGAACGCCTCGACAGGAGCCTTGTTATGGAACTACCGCTCGGGCGCTCAAGCGATTATCTCACCAATTGTTGTCAATGGCTGGCTCTATTGCGGCTCATCCGATGGCAAACTCTACGCTTTCACCCTGTAGGAGGAAATATCATGGAAGAAAAAGATACACCCACAGTGACCATTCCTGAAATGGTCGATGAAATGCGCGCCGGGAAAATGTCTCGCCGCGAGCTGGTCAAGTCACTGGCCGCGCTGGGCATATCCACTGCCGGCATCGGCGCCATTACCGCCGTCGCTTCACGAGCCATCTTTACCCATTTCACGCAGGCGGCTCCCGTCCCTCAAAAGTCAGAGCAAGACCTGCATCTTCACCAGCAGCACCTGGCGCACCAGCTAAAAGGCGATATCCCGGCCCTTCAGCAGGACTATGCTGACCATGCCATCGTGGAAGATAGCATGCTTTCGCGTCCATTCATCGGTCGTGAGGCCATCATAAGTCGCAAAAACAAGGGCATGGCCGCGATCCCAGATTTACACATCCATGTCACCGGCCGTGTCACCCAGGGCGGTCAGCTTACCGTTGAATGGGTCGCAACCGGCACGCATAGCGGCGACTTCCCCGATTTACCGGCCAGCGGTCGTACCTTCTCTATCCAGGGCGTCACCGTAGTCGTGCGCGAACACGGAAAAATCGTACGCGAATCCATCTATTATGATATGGATGAGGTCCGCCGCCAGCTTCACAAAACGGCGTAACTGTTTTCTTGTTAACGAAACCGCCGTCTTCGTCCTGATGAACTTAGGCAACCAAAGTCGGTAATAAGCGTCTTCGTCCTGTAGGGACAAGGGGCCTGGTGCTTGTCCTGGTGGGAGTGCTATTGCGCCGGGGAGACAGGCCATAATGAATATTAACGATCAAGATTGGTAGTGAGCTGTCATGCTGAGCGCAGCGAAGAATCTCGCTTGCCACATACAGATTCTTCGCTGCGCTCAGCATGACAGGGCCGATTTTGATTGTTAAAAGTTCATCAGGACGGAGGAAACGCCCCATTCCCGTTTTTGATCGGTAAAAACCATTAGGGATCTTGTACCCGTCCTCGTTCTGGTGGGGTATCTGCTAATGGACATCATGAAACCCGGCGGAAATCACCCCGCCGGACAGGCCCCCGGCCCCCACATTCACCCCGCGTCACCCCTCTGCGTTTTTTTTCGCAACCACATACTTCGATTGTTAACCATATCTACATATAACCATAACCTCTTAAATATCAGTAACCGCTACAATGTTTGCAGGGGCTGGTAGGGACCGAGTTTTGTTGTGTCAATTCTAAACGTTTGGGGTGAGGCATGGATGTTCAAATCGCACCCATTCGGGGTTTTAACGATCAAGAGGATCGCGGGGCAGCGGCAACAATTGCGCTGGTAGATGCTCAAATCGCGCCTGTTCTGGATTTCAACCTGAGGTACCTGCAAATAAAACGCGTACTTGACGTACTTTTTTCGCTTCTCGTTCTGATTCCACTATCTATAGTAACGGTCATTATTGCGATATTGATTCGCCTGGACTCAGCAGGACCCATTTTTTACCGTCATAAACGCGTGGGGCTGAATGGAGTTGAGTTCTACATGCTTAAATTTCGCTCTATGTATGCCAATTGTGATGACTCCAGCCATCGCGAAGCTGCTGCAAAGTACATGAGCGGTCAGAGCCTCAGTGAAAATGCGACCGATGACCTGTTATACAAACAGGCCGACGATCCTCGTATCACCAGGGTTGGCCGCTTTCTCAGGAAGATGAGCATCGATGAACTTCCCCAATTCTTCAATGTGCTGCGGGGCGAGATGACGCTGGTTGGACCACGTCCGCCGCTGCCCTATGAGGTCGAGCTGTACACTTCATACGATCGCCTCCGTCTATTTGGCAAACCAGGATTGACCGGCCCCTGGCAGGTCTATGGGCGCAGCCGCGTGCCTTTCCAAACGATGGTCGAGATGGATATTGCCTATCTCCAGCGCCAGTCTCTCAGGGAGGACCTCAAGCTCATTGCCCTCACCGTCCCCGTCATGCTGCTGGGACGTGGAGGAGCATAACAGTCTGTCAAGCTTCAATGAGGGCCGTTCATTTGGCTACGCTTGAGTGAGCTATGCAGCTTGATAGCGCCGTACATCTACTTGTACACCTTCATTCACGGCTGTTTCTGCAATCTGAGAAAGTCGCTTGCCCGTTACTGCATCCACATATTCCTCGCCACAGGTCGTGCAGATTTGGGCCGGGACATCACGAATGACAATGGTCGTCTCATCTCTAGTCAGCACGACCGTCGTGGTTCCTGGTTCAGTTTCTCCATATTGGCAGATAACACACTTCATGAGTGTTTCCTCCTGGTCTTCATGTCCGGTTCCCACTTATCGAGGGTTGGCTCATATGCTGTTATCACGATAACTAGCTGCTTACTTCTATCTTCTGCGGCTACCACATGAATAGCGCGACCGCTGCACCTTCCGAGCAGTAATTTAGCTGGAAAAGGAAATGCATGTGGATAGTTTTCTATCACTTCACCATTACCGACGAAGAGGGCTTTAGCCCGCCGCAAGCCACGCGGTTTGAACCCGTGGTGAGGCGTCTTTGGCTTGAGCCCTTGCATTTCCACTTTTCAATATGCTACAAAGAAGAGTCTGATAGCACCTTGACAACTGAATAACGTACGGGTTGCAGGGCTCAGGGCCAGGCGTAAAAACGTGAGCGCGTTTGCCACTGTATCAGCTATTGCGGCGCTCGAAGGCACTGGTAGCCACTCCACGGCTTTAGGAAGTGTAGCGCCTCTAAAAAATAGCACAGGAAAAGCCTCCGCCCCTGGGGTACGTTTCCAGGGGAGCAGTATCGAAAGATGCGGGTGTTGCTCTTCTCCAGGACGCCGAAAACGGGAGTTGTGGACCATTCTTTCCTTTCCGAAAGGCATGTGAGGAGCAACGGGCATGGCACCGCCCAGGAAACAGACCGCCTGAATGGAGGCACTGGTTCCGTGCTTTTCCTCCTCCACTACGATGGGCAAGGAGTAGCCCCTACGGGGCAAGTACTCAGCTGGTCGCGTACAGAGGAGAGGCGGAAGCCACTGGTCTTTAGACCATGTGGAGAGTGTCACAATATGCTCTACGCACTCATCAGAAATGAAGCGCGTAAACATGGACTGGCGTGCATGAATACGATAGATGAGGTCTCGATACTGCACCCACGCTCTCCCTCTATGCATTTTCCTGTACTATACCATAGAACAAAGAAGTAGCATAGAGGTGCAGAGCTGACTTTTTATCACAAGTCTAGTGGAATTGTTCGCAGCCCCTGTGAGGCCGGTTCAGAAGGATGAGTTAGAATGAAATCAAGCCCAACCGTAATCCGAGCGAAATTTTCCTTTGGCATCTCATCAGGCTTTGCACGATGTCGATTAAACTTGTGATAAAAAGTCAGGCGGTCGTCCTGGAATGGTGTGCGATAATCGCTCGTTCAACGCTTAAGTTGGTGCCAATGGGCGACCGCAAGGGTGCGCCCTCCGACTTATCTACACGAACGCGACGCCCTGGTTCCCAGAAGCTGCCCGGCGCGTGACCACATCAACTGGGATGCGGGCGGCGCTTTTGCAGGCGCAGAACCCCTTTATCCGTCTTCACCTTTCCACGCAATTGCATAAAGAGGATGAGACAGAGGAGCGCCGCCTCAGCGGTTCCCGTCACAGCCGCTGCAAGCGGGATCGCCAGGATAACCACCGCGCCTGAAAGCGCTCTGACGAGGAACGCCAGCAGACTCACGTGCAGGACTAAAGTTCCAATGTTTGTAAAAAGGGGAGTTCGTGCGTCCTTCATTGCGTAGAAGCAGAGAATGAGCAGTGTATCTGCCGTAAACGCTGGAAGACCAACGGCATAGCCAAGCAGCGCCATCGAAGTTAGCGCGGACGAATGTGCGCTAAAGGCCCCATGTTGAAATAAGAGATGAATGGCAGGCTTCCCTAAAAAGTACAGGACGAGTGAAGCCGGCACGCTGAGCAAAACCGTTCCTCCCCCAATCTTCAGAATCGTCTGTCGCATACGCATGTAACGCCCCTGCGCTGCCAGCGTGGTTATTTGTGGTAGGAACGCCTGGCCAACCGCCTGTGCCAGCAGCACTGCCGGAAGCCCATAGAGCAGCGAGGCATTTGTTATCGCGGCGATGCTGGCGTTATCAGGGAGGTAAGAGGCAAAAGTGGTATCGAGTATGGTGGCAATAGAGGCAAGACCTACGGCGATCAGGTTGGGGATGAGCAGGTTCATCACTTCGCGCAGCCCCGGGTGTTTCAGATTCCAGGTAAACGAATATTGTACGCCCTGCTTGAGCAAAGCAGGGATCAGCACTCCTACCTGGCAGAAAGCGGAGATCAGCAGGCCAAAGGTTGGACCGTAAATGCCCACACGTGGAAAGAGAAGCGAGACCAGCAGGCCGCCGATCAGCCCCAGATCGTAGATTGCAATCGAAAGTGCAGGCAGCAGGAATTGGCGTTTGCTGTTGAGGATGGCAGTGGCGGTCGTCCCCAGCCCCAGGATCAGAGGATGCAGGAGCATAATGCGAGTCAGTGTAGTGGTCATGGCTTTTTCGTAAGTGGGCAACCCTGGCACAAGAAGGGTATTGACGAACTGGGGCGCCAGCAACTCGGCGAGCAACACCAGAGCTGTAAGGCTCACTAACAGCAGGTTAAAAATCAGGCTCGCTAAACGCCACGCTTCCCTCTGGCCATGCCGTTGCTCATAGCTGATAAAGACGGGTATAAATGCAGAGGTGAGCGCTCCCCCGGCTATCAGGTTGAACAGGGTTTCCGGGAGACGGAATGCCGCGAAGTAGGCGGTTGCATCGGGACCTGTGCCAAAGAGAGCATTAAAAATACTCTGACGGATAACGCCCAATCCCTTCGAGGTAAGGTACGCCATCGCGAGTATGAATGCCGCTTCAGTAAAGCTGAAGCGGCGTATTGAGAAGTTAGCGCCAAAACGAAAACTCGAGAGGCTGAAACGAAATGTCCTGCCACCCCAGTGCGTTCGACGGCGCGTGGGCACATTGCCCGCTGCCGCTTCGCTCGAGGGCTCTGATGACTGGTCAGCAACAAGGGCGACCGTCGTTGATGGAATGACCGTATGCGCTGATTCGTGCGTGATATGCTTCTTCTCCTCGCATGTTGGCTCTATCCAGCCGTTTTATGCGGCCATTATACTAAAGGAAAACTCTCTTATCTAGCAAAAGTTCCAAAAGTACTGTTCATCTCATTCCTTCCCCCTCCAGGCGTTATACTCCCTACATAGCTCGCTTGTTGACGAACGCGGGAGCCAGCCACTCGCCCAGCAGAGCAAGCGCGGTGAGCACGACGAGCAGCACATTGAATACCAGGCTCACGAGACGCCACGCTTCTCTCTGCCCGTTTTCTTTCTCGTAGGAGATAAATACCGGAATAAACGCGTAAGTGAGCGCGCCGCCCGCAATTAAATTGAAGAGGGTATCCGGCAACTGCACAGCGGCATAGAAAGCATTCGCCTGCGGCCCCGTCCCAAAGAGCGCGTTGAAAATAGTTTGACGGACAACACCCAACATACGCGAAGCAATATACGCCGACATGAGCAGCAGCGCCGCCTCCGTAATACTGAAGCGTCGTTGTGAGATGGTGCGATCCAGGCGAAAACTTGCCAGCTTAAAGCCCAACCCGTTAAAGCGCAAAATAAATGTCCCCTTTCCCCAAGACGGTCATGTAGGAGATACACCACCCAGCATGAAAATCGCTAGTTTTCAGAGGAGTAATCGGCAGGGCAGAACGTCATACCCTGCTAACTGGTGCCTTTAAGGGACTTCGTTCCTGTTGATCCATTTAATGACTTCCTGCCAACTTCTGGCAATTCTGACGGAGTGTACCAGCAGTCCTTACATTTAGTTCTTATAAACTGCGATTGATCATTGGCATGAACTTCTGCTGTCGTCTCTGCAACATCCCTTTCTGCATCTTCCTGGTCGATGGGCTGCGCATAAAGCCAGTGGCCTTCGGAAGTGAGACAGCGACCAGTAGCCAATTCGTACTGCCAGCCGTGTAATGCACATGTCAAAATACCATTCTCGATCTTTCCGAAGCGTTTAAGATCAGCCTTTTGATGCGGGCAATATCGTTGAATACGGTAGCCGTCGCTTTCCCAGAAGTGTTCCACTGATGATCGCTTTGAGTAGTAGTCTTCAACAAATTGTAAGCGTTCGGGCGAGAGGCACAGGAAGAAGTTAGATACGTGTTCGTTATATGCGCCCTTTCTTTGTGCTTGAAAGCGGAAGGAGAGGAAAATCTCGTTGAGCCAGTCCTCTTCGTGGTGAAGGATGCAATACTCAACGAGAGCCGGGTCTAAACGATAGCGGTAGTCCCACTCCTCGCCATTCCAGGCATAGACTTTTCGCAATTGGAAGTCAATTACCACTCCCCAGGTATCGAAGTCAAGCAGTATACGGCCATTGACTCCAACACAGGTCAGGTTGGCCTGCACGAGCAACGGCTCAAACCAATCACGCAGTGAGGAGAGAATATCTACCTGGCCACGTGGCCATCCGGCTTTTTGTGCATTGATAAGTGGTTGTTGACGAGCTTTGTAGGCTTTTAGATAACCCTGCTTCTCTTTGAAAATGGCTTGAATCTGCTCTTCAGGCAGGGGGTGTGCCACTAAAAAAGCCTCTTTGCTGAGTGTGGCGACGCTGCCAGGTATCATCAAATATCCATTATTCATCCCGTTTGCCTGCATATACTCCATGAAGACCGTTTGATCAGGAAAGGTATTTGTGGCATCACGGTCAAAATCGTTGAACTGAAACAGGTCATCATCGAGGAAACATGGAGGTCCTGCGGATGGAATAACAAAAGTTGCCCCGATCTCCTGGACATAGCGTAGAGCGCGAGCTAACTGGTTCTCGCGCTTTTTGCGCCCTAATACCTGGATCATTTTTTCCGGAAACTGATAGGCCAGAGGAAACCAGGTAGCACCGGAGTATTGTACAAAGTGCGCGTCGAATGGACCAAAACTGGTCAATCTATCGAGATCTATGGGCCGCGAGTCATTTTGATCGAAAATGCGAGTTTCCCCATCGTCTATCATCAAACCAGAGTCACCAATTGCACCATCATTGGGGGCGGTCATGCTCATAATCATGAAACGCAGCCCATTTACCTCTATGGCTTCACTGTTTTTGGTCTGAATGAATTTTGTAAAGCCTAACTTCCGCAAGGCCCGCTCTATAACGTTGATTGGAAAGTCTGGTAAGAGAACAATAGCCTCTTTCCATACTTGCTCTCGGAGAAATTGTTCATCGAAATGATCATCATGTAAATGCGAGATATACAAGTAAGTGGGATGTGCGATTTTCGCCCGATCTACTTCCTCATTGCTTGGAAAAGGGAACCATGAAGCGAAAAAGGCTGGGTTAAAAAATGGATCGCAAAGCACACTACCATATCGAGTCTCAAAAAAAATACCCGCATGACCAAGAAAGGTAATTTCCACAGAATTTCTCCTTACTGCTTAACGCCCTCGAAACAAATATGTATAGAGAGTTTCTCAATCCGCTCAAAGGCTCAACATAATGCGCCTTTCAATGCTCCGCCGAGAAAACGAAATTTTATCTGACTTGTTTCCAACTGAGACAGCGACCTGCTACGGAACGACCAGCGTGGCACGATTGATCGCTATATTGTCCGTGAGTATTTCGTAACTGCTGGAAAATGGCTCAAACTTCAAGATGACGGTTAATCTCCTCAAACGTGCAGAAAGCATAACCGGCATCCTTGAAGGCCGAAGTGAGCTCGCAATAACCTGGTGATGAAAATTTGTACATACTCTTCCTTTCCCTCTGACTACAGTTTAATCGTTGGCTTAGCATCCCCCAACTCAACATGCGTTCTGCTACGCCGCTTCTGGTAATCAATCCAGATAATTAATAGGGTTATCGTAAGCGTCACTAAGCCAAGACCTACAAGTTTATAAAAATGTGCTAATTTTAGGCCCGACAAGCTGATAGCCAGAATGCCAAACACAAATGCCAGACTGTAGAACATGTAACATATCTGCCTGACGCTCGCGCCATTTGCTAGCAGGCGGTGATGCAAGTGCGTCTTGTCATATTTCAATGGAGATTGACCACGCCGTATCCTACTCATCACTACCACAGCTACGTCGAGAACAGGGCAACCAAGCACCATCAGGGTAAGAGCAAGCTTGGCGCCACCCATTACCGAAAGCACAGCCAATCCTAGTCCTAAAAACATGGATCCACTATCACCCATGAAGATCTTTGCTGGATTCCAGTTATGTGGCAAGAAACCGAGAGTCGCTCCCGTAAATATCGCAGAGAGGATGGCAATACTCTGCTGACCCATGATCCAGCTAATAATTGTGATGAAGAGAGCGGCAATTGCCACGACACCCGTTGCCAGCCCATCAATACCATCTATCCAATTCACAGTATTCATCATCCCCACTATCCAAAACCATGTGAGCAGGATTGAGGGAATAGCTGCCAAACTTAAGCCACTCTGGTGAATAAACAAGAAGAGAGTAG
This sequence comes from Ktedonobacteraceae bacterium, assembly GCA_035308345.1. GTDB lineage: Bacteria > Chloroflexota > Ktedonobacteria > Ktedonobacterales > Ktedonobacteraceae > CF-113. The sequence goes on from DATGGW010000446.1 coordinate 25,000, forward strand.
GTTCACGATACCATGGCAAGCCAGGTTGCATGATTTCTGTCCCAAAGGGATTATTAAAAGTAAAAAGGAGTATACCATGAAATACCGTTCCCCATGGACCGAGGATAATGATAACGGCTATAGTTTGGACAATGAGTTTTGGCAGCGGATTAAGCCCTTTCACGTCATCATACATATGCACGAGGACTATCAGGCCTCCAGAAACAAGCAGCAACCAGTAGATTACAATCTCGTTGGAGTTCGATTTGGGCCCAAGTGTATAAAAGAGCAATGAAACAACAACAAATGCCAGGAAGATTGCGACACCGCCTAGGCGCGGCAGTGGATTTGTATGTACTCTACGCGCAGCTGGAAGATCAAGCCACCCCACTCTGTGGCAAAACGACCTCACCGCAAAAGTCAGCACATAGGCAAGCACGAATGCACATGCTCCGCCTATTAGTAGGAACGCTAAACTGGGAATCTGAATAGGGTCTAGCAGTAACAAATGCATATGCATGAGCATTGATTCAATCATACAATTCCTCCTCTACCAGGATTGCCAATTAGTGAGGTGCTACACATCACTCTGTGACGCCGAATACTTCGATCCAACGATCAAAAACGAACAAGCGGAATAACGCTTGTCCAGGCTCATTTCTTTTCCCATGGAGTTGCCATGTCTTCTCTGCTAGACTCCGTACGTTTGCACGATTGACATACTCCCACAGCGGTCGATCTTGCTTGAGCCAGTTTTCCAATATTGGGCGTAACGGGCCACATAGCCATGCATCTTGCGGAACCTCGAAACCCAACTTTGTTCTTCGATGAAGAATTTTTTCTGGAAGAGTATCTCTCAGTCCAACTCGAAGTGGCCATTTTGTCCAACCATTGTGATAGAGCATTTGAGAAGAAAAAGATAGACAAAGATCAATCAATTCATGATCGAGAAACGGATACCGGACTTCAACGGAGAAAGCCATAGAATTGCGGTCATCCCATTTGAGGAAGCGTGGCAAGAACATATTCCGAATGAGCTCAACACGCCATGCTTGCTCGTCGATCTGCAGTATCTTTTGCAATACTGATGTCGTCTCCCTGTCCTCAAACTTGCATAGATGAAAGAGGGTGTCTGGATTACTGCGCACTTGATAGCGCTTGAGCATGATGGGGATTTGAGTGAGAAGTGAATGATTGCCCTTTATCAACGCCCCTGCAAAATGACTGCTCAAGGATAATATATGTCCATGCTTCGCAAGCTGACGGAGATAGAGAAAATAAGACTGCCAGTAACCTGCGAAGATTTCATCGCCTCCCTGTCCGCTCAGGGTGACAGGAATGCCAGCCTCCCTGGTGAGACGTGCAATACAATAAGCCGCATATACAGAAAGACCCCCAACAGGTTCATCATGTATACGAAGAAAATGATCGAATTCTTCCATGAAGGTCGTAGGATTAGGAATTGCATAATGTGGAACCGCTCGTATATGAGCAACGACAGCATCCACGTACTCTCGTTCATCAATCCTCTCTCCAGGAAAAGTCGAGGTGAAGGTGTGTAATGAATAATCCTCACCACTCAGCAGTCCATTAATTAATACTGCAATGGAGCTGGAATCCATTCCACCGCTCAGAGCGCAGCCAACAGGCACATCGCTGCATAAGTGCATACGAACGCTTTCCCGGAGTTTCTCAGCGAGTAGGCGGCCAGCTTCCTTCACATCGGTCACTGCTGTTTGAACAAGCTCCGGTTGCCAGAATTGTTTCGGTGTTGAGGGTATAAGCGTATCAAGAGGGATCTTGAGCCAACTACCAGCCGGGACCGCCTGCACATCCAGGAAGAAGCTCTTATATGGATCCTCATATCCTGTATGCAAGTATTCAGCGACTACTGCCGGATTCATGCGCGGAGTAAAACCAGGCACGCACAACAACTGCTTGATCTCAGAAACAACTGCAACAAGACCTGCCTTCTGGAATAGATACAGCGGTTTGATCCCCAGTCGGTCCCGGCAGAGGATTACCTCATTGCGCGTGCAATCAACGATTATCATACCCCACATGCCACGAAAAAGGGCAAAACAATCCGTACCCCATTCGGCATAAGCTGCAAGGATTACCTCTGTATCAGACGAGGAGCAAAATGTATGACCCGGCTGTTCCAGTTCTGTCCGGATTTCAATGAAGTTGTATACTTCACCATTATAGACAATCCAATACCTGTTGTGGTAGATCATGGGCATATGCCCTGCGCTGCTTAAGTCCAGAATGGAAAGTCGGCGAGAGCCGAGAGCTACAGTCCATCTATCTTCTCCGTGAGAGGAAGAAGACCAACTCCCAGCAGGCGCATCGGAAAGAAAGACGATTCCTCCATCATCCGGTCCACGATGAGTGACATCGGCAGTCATCTTTTCCACAATAACTAATAGAATATTTAAAGAAGGGTTTTTCAAAATTCCAACAAGACCACACATAATTTACATCCTTTGCTTTTACGGTACAATCACATCACGTAGTTCTACCCCAACCGCGTGACGGAAACCGCAAAAGCCGATCTCGCATTCATTAAGATAACCTGTCAGCCAGGTGTACCATGCCATCCATGTTTTAAAGCTCTTTGAAAAATACCGGTCGTGGAAATCAATCCCGAGGTAAGACAGGGATTTTTCATACGCTTCGTCGATCAGTCTTTTTGTTGCATCGATCGCCTGGGAAAGATTACGGGTTTGCCTTCTCCTGCCATTTTGAATCACCCATCCGTCCATAATCTGGATCGGGAATTCCCACATATCACCGATCCTGTAAGGATTTTTGAACGCGTGCTCAGAGCTGTCATAAAGATACCCGGCCTCCGCCATGAACCGGAAGGTCTGCGCATTCTGCCTGACGTAATGTGTTCGTGTCCCGAAAGTGCCCAGGCCCGAAATTTCCCGGAAATCTTCATACTCTTTTTTTATCAACACAGGGTTTTCAAATTCAATTTCATGCACCCCTACCTCGCAACCTTTGTCGATCAATTTCTTGGTCCAGTAAGCGGAAGCTTCGGGCGGGTAAGACAGCCCCAGCCCGTTGGCAACACCGATAAAAAAAGAAGAAGGAACTCCCATCGATTGGTTGAACGAGACAAGCTCATCCAGGTTCTGCCATTTGTTCCTGAAAAAATCTGCCAGCCTGTTATAGAATTCGGAAAAGGAAATTTTGCCGGTGAGCAATTCGATCTTCGACCGCACGATAAATTTGGGAATGATCAGATCGCGCGTGAAATGCTCCCAGGCGGTAAGGTGATCGATATCATGCGAAATAATTGCCTTCATATTATTTCAAACCTCCATTTAGAACTGTTCCCTCTTGAGCAGCTTGAGCATGAATTCCAATGGCAGCCATGCTTTATTGACCGTGAAGTACGGCACCAGATCGCCTCCGAATCCGCGGAAAAAGCGCTCCACTTCCGGCAGCATGCTTCCTTCAAAATCAA
>DATGGW010000447.1:0-17974 GCA_035308345.1 Ktedonobacteraceae bacterium
AAGTCGTGTCCGTTAATCTGGTGGTGCAGCCGCCTTGCACGCTGGCAGAGCCATCGTCCAGCTCTCTGGCATTTAGCGGCGTGCAAGGTGGGTCCAATCCACCTTCCCAGACGTTGTTGATTACCGTCACTGGCAACTGCGCCTGGCCTCTGCTCTTGGCTGCCGGCGCTCCCAGCGCTTCCTGGCTGAAGATCTCTATGGCAGGGAGAGGAAACATTGAAAGCAGTGGGCAATCGGCCAGTTTTACCGTCAATGCTAACACCACTGGATTGGCCGCTAAGACATATAACGCCACATTTACGATCTCGGCGACCGATAGCGCGGGCAATGCCGCCCAGGGCAGCCCGCAGACCATAGCGGTTACCCTGACGGTTCTCCCTGCCTGTACGGCTGCAAGCGTCCCTCACAGCTTGACGTTCACAGCTGCTCAAGGATCCTCTGCGTCCACCGCGCAGAACGTCGCCCTCAGCGAGACGGGGAGCTGCGCTTTTCCTATCACCTGGATGGCAACGGGCAGCAGTTCCTGGCTCTCACTCACACCGCCTGGACAGGATACCGGCAGCGGCAGCAAGTTGAGTGTCAATGTCAACCCGTCTGCTGCGAACTTAGCGCCTGGTACGTATATAGGAAAGATCACCCTCTCGGCCACCGATAGCAATAACGTGTCTGTTTTCGGCAGCAGTCAGACTATCAAAGTGACGTTGAAAGTGACCCCACTCTATACTGTTAGTGGCACTGTCTATGCTTGCGCCCTGCCCACTTCACCCTGCTCCTCTCCCGTTCCCTTGCCATTGGCAACATTGACGCTGAGCTCAGGCGCGACGGTTACGGCTGACGCATCAGGTAATTTTGTCTTTAGCAATGTTGCTCCCGGCAGCTACACAGTAAGCGTAACCGCTAGTGGTGTAACTTACAATGGTTCGCTCGTTGTGGCCAGTAATGCAACTGGCATTATCCTCGATGTCTATCCGGGATAAATCTAGCCAATATGCGCTACTCAGAAAGACAAAGACCTCTCAAAAATGCCCCTCTTGCGTTTTTACTACGAATGTGTTTTATTGTATTAGCATATACCACTGTGTAAGGCTCTTACATGCAGGTACGTGGAAAGCGTGCATTTGAAAAATGGAGCCTTGTTGCGTATATCCAGGTAGGGAGGGCGACCGCGAGGGTACGCCCTGGAAAGAAACACCGGGACGCCGGACGGCTTGGATACCTGAGGAGGGAGCATGGAGACCAAACGCTGTCAGCGCTGTCATAAATTATTGCGCGTCGATGCGCAGATATGTAGCCGCTGTGGCGGGCATGACTTTTTGCAGGTAACGCATGCAAGAAACAAACATACTGGCGTCCTTGCTTCGAATGAGACGGTCTCCTTACATTCAAACCCTCCGCCGTCTCCCCCATCCTCGCCACACCGCGCGGGTCACTATTCTGGCCTGCACCCTGAAGATCAGCCTTACCAGTCGAGCTTTTTACCGGTGCAGCATCCCCTTGTTCAGGCTAAACCCGCGCTTGAAGTTGAAGAGGCGGAAGACCTGCCATTCTCAACGGCGCCAGACGTGTCTTTTGCATCTGCGCCAGTCGCTGTGCCGAAACGTCAGGTTGCGTCTCTTTCGCCTTTACCGCAGCCGAGGCCGCAGCGCAGCGCGCTGACCATGCAACCTCCCTTGATAGAGCAGGATGAAACGGAGCGCGACCTGGAAGCTGCCTATCTTCCTGCGCCTGCTGCTTATGTCGCAGACCCGCGCCCGCTCACGATAACGACGCGCCCTCCCAGGCACAAGAAGCAGAGATACCTGCTATCCGTCCTTCTGATTACTTCATGCCTCCTGTTCCTGGTGGCTACCGGTATCCTGGCCTTTCTCTTATATAACAGTAAGCCAATTCCGTTATTGAAGCCGAAATTGTTAGCTGAACCGGCAGGCCCGCTGAGCGCTCCTGCTACTGTCTCGCTCTCCGGCAGCGGGTTTCAGGCCGAGGCATTAGTTGCCATTACACATGACGCAAACATACCCGTGCAGGATGCGCGTGGAAACCCCTTACAGGTGCGTACTTTCAGCACAGGCAATTTTTCTGCGCAGATTTTCATACCGGGTAGCTGGGCGGCGGGTAACCATTTCATTTATGCAACAGATAAGGAGAACCACAGGGCGTCAACTACCATCACAATACGGCCAGCGACACAGCCAACGCCGACTACAGCGCCACTTTTGAAACTGGCTAAAAGCACTATTGACCTGGGCGCGGACAGCGCGGGCGCGGTTTCACAAAAAAATATCACACTCACCACTACAGGTGATGGGCGAGTGAGCTGGCAGGGCAATAGCGACCAGCCCTGGCTGACGCTTAGCCCCACCGGTGGAACGTTCTCAGGAAACACGGCGGTGATGATTACGGTAAACCGTAGTAATCTGTCGGCTCAGTCCTACACCGGGCATATCAGCTTTACGCAACAGGGCAGCGCTCAACCGTTGATGTTAACTGTCACGATGGCGGTTAACCCCGCCTCGGCTAACCTGGCGCTCTCAAATTCAGCTTTCACTTTTCAGGGCACAACCGGAGAGAATCCTGTTCCCCAGCCCCTCACCATTCAAAATACAGGCGGACAGGCGCTCAACTGGACTGCCAGCATAGCGACCGCTAACAGCGCCAACTGGCTCTCGCTCTCCTCCAGCACCGGTTACCTGGCCGCAGGCGAGCAGGCTACCATGTCGGTGAGCGCCAGTTCCAGCGGGTTGAGCGTTGGCACTTATCAGGGAACGCTGACTTTTAGCTACGCGGGAGTATCCTCAACGCCTGTATTGGTGACCTTGACCGTCAATCCGCAGCCCGTTCCAGGGCTGGCAGTCCAGCCGGGCGGCCTGGCCTTTAACGCAATTCAAGGCAAAAATCCGTCCTCTCAAAGTTTCACGATTACCAATTCCGGGACTGCGCCTTTGAACTGGGGTATTGCTGAGGATACCAACGGCCAGTTGTATGCTCCAGTATCTCTATCGCATGGCACGCTTGCTCCATCAAAGAGTATCGCGATTACCGTTTCTCCCTCTATCTCGCAGGTAAGCGCGAGCGTACTGAAGGCGCTGATTACGGTGAAGGATACCGACTCCGGTACGCCGGTGAAGAGCCAGCAGGTCAGTGTTACGATTACCATTGTGAATCAGGCGGTTATTAGTCTCAACCGTAATCAGTTTACTTTCAGTAACACCGCCGCTATTCCAAGTTCAACACAATTGCTCACCATTACAAACACGGGTTCAGCGGCGCTTAACTGGTCTCTCACCATCACCAATTCATCACCTGTGCCATGGCTATCGGTGGATAACTCCAGCGGCATGCTGAACCCCGGCGGCATCGATTTGATCAATGTGACATGCGATAGCGCGCTTCTGCCTCCCGGCACATATACGGCCACTTTGACAGCGCATGATACCGACACGGGCACGCCCGTTACCTCCCAGACGGTTACTGTAACACTGGTCGTGAGCCAGTAGAGTTGACGCTCTTTACCTGCTGTGCTACACTCCTAATAAGGAACAATGTGGAGGGCGATTTTTACCTGTAACTTTATTTTGCGCCTCCACGAAAAATTACATCATCTCCTGGAGGATCGGTCAATGCCAACCATTACTTTCGTGCGTGAAAATATACAGGTAGAAGTGCCTGAGGGCGATCATGTCCGTTACCCGGCGCTGGAGAACGACGTGCCAGTCTACTGTGGTCTGTGGAAATTTGCCAATTGTCATGGCAATGGACTGTGTGGGACTGACCGTGTAGCCGTTTCCCCATCATCCAACACCAATGGGCTCACGTTTTTTGAAAAATTCTGGCTGCGTAACGACCTCAAGAAAAATCCCAATGTGCGCTTATCATGCCAGGTTGAAGTGTTTGGCGATGTCAACGTGGATACCCTCTGTGAGTAGGGACGCGATTTATCGCGTCCAATACTGATCCATCAAGTATCAACGGGGCGTACCGTTATATCGCGTCCCATGCGCGTGAACCAGGGTTTTATGGGGAATTGGGTTCAACCACGAAATAGAGCCGTATGGCAAGCTGGCCGTTCCAGTAAATCTCAACCTTTCCCTGCGTCGGTTTTGGGTAGACCTCTTTCGTATAGCCACTGACCCCATTTTTCGCGGCCGGTATAGTTATTGGCGTCGAATTAAAGTAGTCCAGGCCATTGGTGAACCATCTCAATTGAACCTTTCCCTGAGTGGTTGAATGTATGCTGTAGGTCACATAAATAGGATCGCCTACCTGAAATCTGTTGGTAGGATTGGCCGGCTGGCTGGTGCCTGGCTCAATACTCGAAGCGGTTGTGGCAGAGTTGATAATAGTGTAAGCCGGCCCGTAATCGGCAGAAACCTTTGGATTCGGCAGGAGTACCGTGGGCGACGGTTTGATGTTCTGGAATTGCGGATCATATAACTGGCGCAAGAACGTCAGCTTGCCTGTGGCTTTGGCATAATAGATGCCACCCGCACACAATAAGCCGATCACAACGATGAAGCTAATCAGACCACTGATGACGCGATAACGGGGGATGATAGCGCGTGGTTTGGTATACATAGGTGGAATGTAGATGGGACTATCTCCAGCAGGTTGAGCTGGAATCAGCGCGCCGCCTGTGCCTCCCCATTGGTTCGCAGAAGTGGGGAAGCCGGGCGTCATGTTGTAAGAAGCTGGCATCTGCCCACCTGCATATGGGACGGGCAATGCCGGCTCCGGCGCAGGCGCATAGCGGGCATCAGCTTGTTCCTGCATGACTTGTCCCCAGGGTGAGTTATCATACGCCTGCGAAGAATTAGGAGATACTGAGGTATTCCACTCGTCGCCAGATGTGGGCGCGACTGGCCTTCCCCAGCTATCCATATAATTTGGAGCAAAATAGCTGCCGTTCTGCTCTCGTGCCAGAGTGGAAGGCGCGTTGCATTGTGGGCATGGCCCGTAATTAGCCGGCCGGAAGGTATGGCAAACTGGACAAAGCATAAGGGACTTTCCTCGTTGTATTTCATCTTCGTGACTGATAAGCGCCGTTACCCTGCTAGTCAAAGTAGCATCGCCAACTCTCCTGGTCAAGTTTTCATGGCCGGTGTAGGGCAAATTGGCTATAGTTCGCTGTATATAAACGTGTTCCAACGCATATCTTGCGCTTTCCGCCTTGACCTTGAATCAAATCTCTGTGACGTGTTACCATTGTGGTAGGTCGGCTACAGCTAAAGGCACGTTTGCCCTGGAAACGCTTGAAACCATGCCAGAGACACAGGAACAATGGTATAACCGCCAGGCAATTGAGCAACTGGCTCAGCACATTCCATTCGAGCGCGATACCGCCAGCAAAGCAGAACAGATTGAAATGCTGCGGGGTCTGGTGCTTCGTCATGGGCGCGAGATGGACCCCGAATATTTCGGCTTTGAGGCCCGCAGCGAACTTATACGCCTGGGCCTCTGGGATCGCATTGGGCCGGGGTAAAAGGTGAGAGCTTTTTTGTGCTATGATGACCACAATAGAGGCTTTTGATTGTATCCTGTATAGTTTTTCAAGGGGGCAATGATGCTCAAAGGTACATTGTTGTATCTTGCTCAAAATCAGTCAGTACGCAATTTCGTCGTTCATAACCGCGCCACGCGCGGCGTTTCCCGGCGTTTCGTCGCGGGCGAGGCGCTGGATGATGCAATCGAGGCTGCACGCGCGCTCAATAAACGCGGCATGCACGTTTCGCTTGACCATCTCGGCGAAAACGTATCAGATGAGCGCGAGGCCGCTGCTGCTGCGCAGGACTACAGCGACATCCTTGATCGCATCAAGCAGGCGGGGGTTGATGCCAATATCTCTATCAAGCTGACTGCGTTGGGATTGGATATTTCGCAGCAATTATGCGAGCAGAATGTCATCCGCATTTTAGAACACGCGCAGCCGTTCCCCATATTCGTGCGTATCGACATGGAGGGGTCGGCCTATACCGCACAAACGGTGGATATTACCCTGCGCATGCACAAACATTTTGAACACATGGGGACCGTGATCCAATCGTGCATGCATCGCAGCAAGAAGGATGTCGAGGAGCTTATTGCTCAGGGAGTGCGTGTGCGCCTGGTGAAAGGCGCATACAAAGAGCCGCACGCGGTGGCCTTCCAGTTGAAGAGCGAGGTCGATCAGAACTACGTGCGCTTGATGATGCCACTCTTGCTGCATGGCAATTACCCCGCCATTGCTACTCACGACGAGGCCATCATCAACGCAACCTGTAAGTTTGCGCGTGAGAATGGCATCGATAAAGCGACTTTCGAGTTCCAGATGCTCTATGGCATTCGCCGCGATTTGCAGGAGAAACTGGTGAGTCAGGGCTATAATATGCGAATTTACGTTCCCTACGGTTCGCAGTGGTATCCCTACTTGATGCGCCGCATGGCCGAACGCCCCGCCAACCTGGTGTTTGTCATGAGTAATGCCATCCGCCGCTAATTAATAAGGGAAAAAACATGCCACTGTTTCCATTTAACGGCGTCTGGCCCACCATCGCAGACGATGTATTTATTGCGCCGGGCGCGATGATCATCGGCGATGTCACCATTCACGAGGGCGCGAGCATCTGGTACAACGCCGTGCTGCGCGGCGATACGGCTCCCATCGTGATAGGGAGGCGCACCAACATCCAGGATAATTGCACGCTCCACGTGGACGCTGGCGCGCCTCTGACTATCGGCGATGAATGCACGATTGGACACGGCGCGGTAGTGCATGGCGCCAGCGTGGGTCATCACGTGCTGGTTGGCATGAAGGCGGTGGTGCTTTCGCACGCGCAGGTCGGTTCAGGCACGATTATCGGCGCCTGCGCCCTGGTCGGGGAGCGTAAGACCATACCCGCAGGAGTGCTTGCAATCGGCATACCCGCGAAAGCCGCTCGCCCCCTGACGCCCGAAGAATCCGAGCATATCGTGACGAGCGCCGAGGGGTATCACGAGCGCGGCAGGGTGCACAAAGCGTCGGTTAGCTCGTCAATGTAACTACAAACCGTGTTTGCACCGGTGCATGGTTGGGACGCTGGATGGTGAGGGAAATAACCCATGCGCCAATCATGGAGAACGACTCGCCTTGCTGGAATACAGCAACATAGGTTGAATTATCACCCGTCGGCGGCAGGTCTTTGTTGACCGTCCCCATATTCATCACCTGCATGTTGGTAGAAATTTGTACTTGCGCGTCCGTTACCGGGTTGCCTTTATCCTTCAGCGAGACAATCGCTATGTTCATCGCGCCAACACGCCCCGGAAGCACCTCAAGTGAAACGGTCAGATCGCCCGCTTGCTGCGTCAGCACGCCCTGCGTGGTTGTCGGAGCTGTTGTGCTGGTATTGTTCGTGTAAGTGATGTTGGGGAAAACAATCGGCGGAGCAAAAAAGGACATCAGCGCGGCACACAGCAACACACCCGCGCCCAGCACCGACATGATGTGCATTGCGCGTTTCAGGCTGCCCTCGCTTTGTTCTAGCGCAGAACGGCGCGCTCGCCTGGCCGGTAGATCGATATCCACGACCGGCAGCAGAGCCGCCTGCCTGCGCAGCGCCGGGCGTAAGTAAAAGAAGCTATAAATAGTAAAGATCAACACCAGCGCGAACAACAGCAGCTTGACCAGCAGAGCGCGTCCATAAGGATCGTTCAGCCATTGCTGGGCGTTGCTTATGGTGGTCTCAGTTAAAAAAAGGCTGCTGAATAGTAACAGACCAGGTGATGCCAGCAGCAGTGGCGTATAATAGCGCAGCAGATTGACCAGAAAGTTGCCATGATGGTTCGGCTCCAGCGTTGTCAGCAGTGGAAGCAGCACGAATCCTAGATAGGCGGCTCCCCCAAACCAGGCGGCCTGGGCGAGCAGAGATAGCCAGTCAAGTATGACCGCGCTGTAATGCGCCTGTGCCAGTTGCGTCGTGTCGCTTGAAAAGGCCAGCGTAAGCAGCATCAGCGCGGCCAGCGCTAACCAGGCGATGTTATACCAGCGCGCCACACCCGTAGTAGTTTCATCCTGATTACTGCCTTGATCTTGCTCGCTTTGCAGTTCCACTGCAACTTGCATGCGCATCTGGCTAAAACGGCTGCCGGTCTTCCTGGCGTGCGCGCCGCTTGAAAAGCGCGCCGCATTTTGCTGGTTCTGCTCCCTTGTCGTCCACCACAGAAAGCCGAGCGCGAGACACACCAGGCCCATACGCGCCATCCAGAAATGACCATAACTGGTTTCCAACACGAGTTGGCGCAGGGTCGCCATGTCGATGCCGCCCTGCAAATTTGCCTGTGTCAGCAGCGCGCCGCGCAAGACAAGATTAATGATTTCTCCTACCAGCACTGCCGCAAGGCATAGCCACTGCAAAGGTCTTCCCTGTTTGCGCAGAGATGCGAATACCCCACCTTCCACGTCATCCACGTTTGATCTCGCGCTTAGCACGAGCAATCCCTCCATCATCACCATTCCGATCCAGAACGTCAGGGCCAGCATGGTTAGCCATTCCCACATGACAGCAAGTGCGCCTTGCAAGTTCAACTGTGGCAGATTGTTGCTGGTGCCAGGCCCCAGTATTGATGTCCCGCTCAGCCCGGTCACGGAGTAGCCGAAATTAAACCCGATCAGGCCACTGGTGGCATGCCCATCATCCGTCGCAACGGCAGTCCATTTAACCTCGTAACTCCCCTGCGGCAGGCTGGCAGGGGATACGAGCTGCGTATCCAACTCCCGCGCATTATTTGCGGGGATGCTGCTATGCCCCTCGTCAACCTCGCTGCCATTGGATGGGCCGCCGGGCGCGAAAACATATACACGCGCAGTGCTGGCAGGACTGATATCAGCATTAAAAAAGATGCGGATCATGGACGGCGCTGTGGTGATGGTCGAGCCGTCCACCGGGTCAGAACCGATCACGAAGGCATGCGCGAGCGCGGCTGGAGCCTGTGAGAAAAACGGCAGCCAGCTCAAAGCCAGTAATATACTGAGACCGCTGGTCAGCATCAGCAGCAGTCTCAAATAGCGTCTCTGTCGCATTGTATATATGCCTCGTTGTTGTGCCTCGCATGTCCTCTGAGATTGTACATCTGTCACGAAATGCGCGCAAGTGGCTGAGAAAGCATCGATCCTTACGGTCGCCATGTTGCTTTGCTAACGGTATAATGAAAGCTATAAATTACATACAAAAGGACCAAACTCATGAAAAAACACAATCGCATAACATCCTGGTCGCGCCTGTTCCTGTGGTTGCACGTCGCGGAAGTGATCGGCTTTTACATCGTCTTATGGCTCCGTTCCGTCCCATCCAAAGAAGACCGCGCCAGGAAGGAGCCATCAAAGCCTGAAAGACCTGTGCAGCCCAAAGGTTGCCCCCTGGTTTCGGTCATCGTGCCAGCTCGTGATGAGGAGCGCAATATCCGGCGCTGCGTCACTTCGCTGCTTGAGCAAAACTACGAGAACCTGGAGGTAATTGTCGTAGACGATGGCTCGGCGGATGCCACACCGCGCGTGCTGGAGGAAATCGCCCAGGCACATCCACGCGGCGCTCGACTTTTTGTGCTGCGCCTGCGGGACTACCTGCCGCAAGGCTGGGCGGGTAAACCACACGCTATCCACAAAGGCGCGCAGGAGGCGCATGGAGACTGGCTGCTTTTCACCGATGCCGATACGTGGCATGCTCCCGATGCGCTCAATTATGCCATCAACACAGCTATCGATGAGAAGGTTGACCTCTTATCGCTGGGTTCGCAGCAGGAATTGCCCGGCTTCTGGGAGCGCGTCGTTATGCCAATGGCTTATCTTGGCATTATGATGCAATATCCACCCAGACAGGTGAATGACCCGCGCAGCACGGTTGCCCTCGCCAACGGACAGTTCATTCTCATCCGGCGCGCTGTTTACGATAAGTTAGGGGGCTACGCGCGTCCCCGACTGCGTGATACCCTGCTCGATGATCGCGACCTGGCGCAGGTTGTCAAACGCCAGGGCTACCGGCTGCGCCTGCTTGATGGTCGCGGGCTGGTGCACGTGCGTATGTATAGCGGCCTGCGCGAAACCTGGCGCGGCTGGCGCAAGAATGCCTTTCTGGGTTCTCGCGGCGGCGTGGCCTTTACCCTTGTGGTACTGATCAGCCTGCCAATGGTGACGATTGCCCCATTTTTCCTGCCTGTGCTGCCATGGCTGCTGAACCTGTTTCCCCCTTTCAAGAAACAACGTATCGCGGCGGCTGAAGTGGCCCTGGCGACCTTGTTCGAGCTGGCCCCACTACTGGCCTATCGCGGGTGGATTGATAAAGAGCTGAATGTTCCCTGGTATTATGCTTTTACTCACCCATTGGCCGGCGCAATTTTCGAGGGCATCATTGCGCAATCGGCCTGGCGTGTGCTGACCCGCCGGGGCGTTGATTGGCGCGGGCGGCAGTATTATCGCCGAGGGGGAGAGTAGTCGCTTGCTTACGCTTCTCACCACTGTGCTTATTTTTCTGATATCTCTGGCGGTCGTGATGAGCGCGGCAGCCTGGTTTACGCGCCGCCTGGAAGTTTTATGCGATCGCCTGGACTTCTCACCAGGCGTATTAAGCGCGCTGAGCGCTCTGGGTGCGAACATCCCCAACTACGTAGCCTCGATTGACGCACTTGCGCGCGCTCAAACAGATGTAGGCCTGGGTATCATCATTGGTTCCAATATCTACAATGTCGCCATCATCCTGGGTATCGCCACCTTCGCAGCGCCCGGACGAGCTGGTATCCATATGCAAAGCGCGGAAAGCCGGGATGCGCGCACCGTCGGCAGCTATGCAGTCATGGTGATGCTGTCTACCCTGCTGCTCGTATGGCTGCTGCCAGGTATGCCCGTGGCGCGTGCAAATACCCCTGCGCTCTTTGGAAGTGTATTGCCCGTCTTTATCCCACTTGTGAGTCTTAGCCTGTTTACTGCGCTGATGCTTCATATAGCCAGAAGATCGCATGTGCCGCATGCTCAAAAAGAGGAACAGGATGCGCAAACCAGCCAGACCCGTACCCCTGATGCCCACCAGGAGCGTTTCTACATCTCACCTGACCCATCCACTCCTTTCCATGGTGGGTCTTTCTCGCTCATACGACTGGGAGCGGAGATCGTGCTTGCGCTCGTCCTTGCCTTGATAGGCGTGATAGCGATGGTGCAGTCGGGTCAGACAGTAACCATCGATCTGCATATGCCGGGCTTGCTGGCGGGTCTGCTGGTGCTGGCGGTTGCCACGTCTCTGCCGAATACGGTCGTGGTAGTGATCCTGGCGCGTACCGGGCGCGCCGTCACCTGCATCGAAGAGATATTTAGCAGCAACAGCATCAATGCTGCTCTTGGTATCGCCTTGCCCTTGTTATTCTGGCGAGCCGCACAGGTTGACCGGCTATTGCGTATCCTCGATGCGCCCCTGATGGTCGCGCTGGTGCTGGCCGTACTGCTCTGTGTTTGGAGCGGCAAGTTAAGCCGCGTTGGCGGTGTATTGTTGCTGCTGAGCTACGCCGGATGGGTTGCCGTGCATTTGTGGTGGTAAATACCCATAGACAGAAATGAATTTCACGGATTATAATACCTCTAGAACCATACTTCATTTATGTACTCAGTGATTTAAGGAGGCGATGCCATGGGCTGCATTCGGACGCTTTTACGGCTGCTCGTGATTGGGGCTCTGGTAGTCGTCGCTCTTATCCTGTTTCTCCCGCATTTTTTAGCGCAGGCCGGCAGTTCCCTGATTAACCCCATTAACGGTAATGCTCCCTCAATTTCAGGGCTGGCGCAGTTCATCCCTGCCAGCTTTATTAGCAAAGATAATACACTGCAAATTACGGTCGGCGGCCTTACGGCCAATGCGAAATACGATGTGACGCTTGACCCGAACGCTTGCGGCAGCAATAACTACGTTGACGTTGGTATTATCACAGCAGACACCAACGGCAATGTCTCTACAAACTTCAAACTGGCGCCTCTTAATCTCAATGAAAACTGGTTTGTAGATATCCATAATGGAGCTAACGCAGGTGATGCTGTCCTGGGCTGCGGGCAGTTGAACCTCAATAATAGCAGCGCCACCATCGAGGCTAGTAATACGACTCTTCAGCTTTCGCCAACTGCCGTCGACCTGAACAGCGGGCAGATGACGACTGTTTCTGGCGTCACACCGACGGCGCCGCACAACTTGCCGAATACAGGTGTAGCTCCGGGCGGCGCGAATAGCTACGATAACAACGTCTACCCGCGCAAGTTTTAACGTCGCATAATCATCACCTTGAAATTGCCCATACCCGCCGGGTCCATCAGTGCGGCGACGCCCTGGCGCAGTGAATACCATCGCAGCAATGCCGCCTGGCCTTCGTCGCTGGCACGCTTCGTTACCGATGCCGCATAATCGCGCGCGCGCAGCCGTTCCATTTCGTCGTCAATGCCCATACTTTCCAGCCAGGCTCGCTGCGTCATAAAAGCGTTGAGGCGCAGGCCATTTCGCCGCCCTTCTTCTATCAATGCGCTGAAGTTGACGTGCGCTGTGATATCCTGCTCACCGGGACGCGCCAGAGGGTGTTCGTTGAACTGGTGGCGATAGTAGCACAGCAGGGTTCCGCGCCTGCGCTCCCGCGCATATAAGGCTTTCGCCCGCTCGCCGTAATCAATAGTCAGCAAGAACCCTCGTCGCAGCAGGTTCGCCGTGCGCTGCATCCAGCGCAGCGCGTCGAGGCTGATCTCTGCCCGCCACCCCTCATCATAGCTTCCCCAGTCAACGCGGAAGCGATCCAGGTAATCCTCAAGTTCCGCGTTTTGGGCCGCTTTGAGCGTTTCAGCCAATCGACCGTCCTTTATATCGACGTAGACCTCGTATAAGCGCGCGCCGCGCTTTTCGACGATATGCACCGGAAAAGCATCGATCAACTCGTTGGAAAGTATAACCGATGGCATCATCTCCGCCGCAGCGTCCAGCGCGTCCTGCCCGGCGCGAATGTCCGCGAGGCGGTAATCAAGGGCAGCGTAGAAATCAGGCGCTTCATTCTCCGACCATGCGCGCACACCCTGCGCCAGTTGCCCGCGTCCCGCCCCCTGTTCCAGCACAAGAAACGCGCGTGGTCGTTTCAACTGCTCCCACATGTGCTGTAACTGCCGTCCCATGCAGCTAGCAAACAGGGTAGAGAGATCTGTGCTGGTGAAATAATCTCCCTGCCAGCCTATTTTATCCGCTCCACTGACGTAGTATCCGCAGCCGGGCTCATAAAGCGCCATATGCATATATGCGGCGAAGCTAATAGGCCCTTCGCGCTGGATGCGTTCAGTGATGCGCTGCAGTAGTTGTGTCATGCTTCAGACGTTGCCAAAATCGACGACTAATAAGTCCAAGGCCATCTCCGGGGTCATACGGCTGCGTTTAAGGGCGGCATCGGCTGCCAGCAACTGGCGATAGGCTCCCTCCAATTGCGCGGTTTGAAATTTTCCCACCTGGCGCAGGGCTTTTTCCGCCACAAAGGGGGCCATGCCCGTCGCCGTCACAATTTGTTGGATACGCAGGCCATCGTTTGCCAGTTCCTTAACCAGCAACAGCGAGCGCACCTGCGAGGTTATCGTGCTGATGAGTTTGAGCGGCGGCTCGCCATCTGCGAGCAGGTCGTGCAATAAATCAAGCGCCTGCTCGCGCTTGCGCTGCGCGAGCGCGTCGGTCAGATCGAAGATGCGCGCCTCCTGCGCCTGCGCAGAAAGCGCGCGCACGTCCTCTAAATCGATGACGGCCCGTTCCCCAACGTATGTCGCCAGCTTATCGAGTTCGTTTGCCAGCAGGCGCAGCTGGCTGCCGCTGAAATTCGCCAGCAGCGAGGCCGCTTCGGAGGTAATTTTAACGCCCATACCCTGCGCGCGCTTATAAATCCAGCTTTCCAGCGCCGCCCCTTTATTAGGCAGAGTGCATTTGATGACCTTGCCATGCTCTTGAGCTGCTTTCAGGAGTGGACTGCTGGCCGGCAATTCCTCGTCCAGCAGCGTAATCAGCGTAGTCGTTGCAGGGAGGCGCGCAAGATAATCGGCCAGCCCTTTTTCAAAGCCGCTGCGCGTTTCGGTCGGACTTTTACCGCCCTTCTTACCTTTTTTAGGCTTGTCCTCTGGGACGTCCTTCGCCTCTTTATCCTCTGCGCGTCCAGCAGTGGCTTCTTCGCCTTTGCGCTTTTTGGGCAATCCTTCGAGCACGACAAGGCGCGCGTCGGCCAGAAAAGGGAAAGTGTCACAGGTTGCGATGAGCGTCGCCAGCGGCGTTTCGCCGCCGCTGTACGTGTCGCTGTTATACCCGTAATCCCCCTGCTGCCGCAGCTTCTTGAGGTGTTCTCGACAGGTAAATTCGTCATTGCCATGCAGAAGATAGAACATGACTGTCCGTTACGCTATGCGCCTGCTACTCTTGAACAGGCGCGGGTCTGCGGTAATCGCGGCGCGTCAGGCGGGCGACAATGAGATCGGCAAGAATGCCGCCAACCAATCCGGTAATAGAGTTGAAAAGCAGCGCGCCAAAGAAGGTTACACCGGGACTGGCTCCCGGAAGTACCGTATTGAAGATAAGTTCGCCAACCCAGGCCAGGATAATGAGGAAACCAAGAAAGCTGCCAATGAATGCGCCGAGCACCACGACAGCGCGTCGTTTCACCGCGCTCATCCAGAATGCCAGGAAAAGCGCTATTGGAAGCGCGAGGAGCAGGCCGAAGAGGTCGGCTAAAAATATCCCCTGATTGTCTACAATTATCAGCGTTGGACCACCCATTATGGTAAAGCCTCCTGAAAAGGTGATTTTTGCATAACTACACTTATCCATTATACGCCAGTTCCGCCGCCCGTGACAACCGCACCAGGGGGTGCCAGGGCTTATCCTCGCCCTGGTCACGAAAGAAATTGCAACCTGATAATAGCAATTTCGTATACATGTGCAGGAACAAAAATATCTGATGAATACTGCGAGAATGTAAGTTTCACCAGTCCAGAAAGATCGAGGAATATCATGATGAATAGAGATAGATTCAGCAGAAGCAGGTCATCGATGGGAAGCAGCTCTACTACTATTGGCCTGGATGAGCGCCTGGAGCGTACATTGCTTTATCCTATCAGCGCGGTCGCAGCCGTATTCTGGCCGTTTGGCTGGCTGGTGGGACTGATCGTTTTCTTTGTAGAGAAAAATCGCAATGTGCGCTGGCACGCTCTTCAGTCTGGCGTGATTTTCGGCGTATTGTCCCTCCTCTATGCCATAGTGGGACTGATCCATTTGATCCTGGGCCATTTGCCTTTAATCGGCTTTTTCATCGGCTCAGCCCTGGGTCTGGTGGGTCTTATACTCTTCTGGATAATAATCCTGCTGGCGGTCTGGCTAACGCTGATGGCCTGGTACCGTCCAAACTATCGCCTGCCATTCGTTGGCCGCTTGATTGAGAACATGTTCTCGCGCTGGGTGTAGGGAAATAAAGCACTCATACCCATTGCCACTGCGCTGCCGCAAGTGGTAGCCAGAAAATTCACTACGTCGTTATTCATCCAGGTGATGCCGCGCAGGGGCCGTGTGCGCGTGCCGCAGCGATGGATGCGGCGTTCGGTCTCGGTCATGCATGCGGGACAATAGTACATAGCCTGTAACGTGGCTCCGAGAAAACTATCGCAGAAACTACCCGCCATGCCGCTGATGAACGCCATAAGCGGCAGTGGCGCGAGCGATTTGCGAAAACCGTGCCCTGCCCAGAAGAAGAGACCCAGCGAGCATGCTCCTATGCTCGACGCGGCAGTCCCCAAAGGTGTAATCCCTCCCGATGTGCCGGGCGCAACCGCTTTGCCGTTGGTAATCAGGCGCGGCGCGCTTGCGCTGAGCACGCCCAGTTCTGTGGCCCAGGTGTCGCCGTTCGCGGTGGCGAGCGCGCCCGTAAACCCTGCTAGCGCTAGGCGGCGCGTTCGTGGTGGCCGCGCCAGCCCGTAGATCAACGCGAACACCGTTGCAAGTCCGCCATTGGCTGCTACCTGCGCGATGTCGCGCTGCGAGCCTTTGCTGAATTTATCGGCGGCGGCTCTGGCTTTATCTCGCTTGCGGAAGTGCGAAAGCAGGCTGGACGACACGAAGAAATAGATCAGGGTCAGCCCCCATGACCAGCCGCCTGTGCTAAATATGCTCGTCCCGCAGGCGATCGTGCCTGACACGCCGCTTTTATCAAGCGATTGCCGGCGGTAAGCAACCAGCGCGATGCCACTGCTGAAGAGCAGACCCAACAAAAAACGCGAGCGCATGACGCGCGGCATGGCGTAAGCGGGTGATGTATTTGACATAAAATGATTACCCCTGACATGAGAAATAATCTGTAATGTGTTACAGAATGCCGGTAATACCAGTTCTATTTTAATGAAAGGCATATCGGGAAGCCATGCCCGCGCCCGTGTGTATAGTAGTGGCGACCCTTGCGGCCGCCATGCCGCCTCTGCCTTTGGGTGGGTTATTGTGGAAGAAGTGAGCCAGGCAAATTGACCGCGAGTTTCTTTCGACGCGGCTACAGGTCGCGCTACCAGAAGATTAGTACTTTTGGTGAATAAAGCGAAGACCTTGTAGTATTGCGTTATGTGTATTGTATCATACCAATATGTCTTATTGTGTTGGTCTTTTCATTGTCAAGCACCACGGAGACATGGTACACTGCCATTATCTCGTGCGACTGTATGAAGATACACATGTCAAGGGCCTGGCGAAAGTGAGGAGTAATCGTGATTACGTGTAACCGTTGTGGAAGGCAGGTCCCCGTTGGTTTGGCGAGGTGCCAGAATTGTGGAACGCCCGTATCCAGCGTGGGAAAAGACAAAATGGATGCTCAGGAGCAGTCAGAGTTACCGGCATGGCTGGAATCGCTGCGCGCTTTTGAACGGCCCAACGCTCCTGCTGGCGGGCAACAAAATTTCTCAACCGCCGACCTTATCGACGAAAATGCCTTGCCAGGTTGGATGCGCACCGAGCAGACAAAAGACATCAGTGAGGGCGACTCCAACAGGCACCCGGCGATTCGACCCGCCTCGATGTCCGCGCCGGATACCGATAGCGGCGCGATGCACCCTGGCGGGTTTTCGGCTCATGACTTGATTGACCCGGCATCGCTGCCTTCCTGGATGCACACGAACCAGCAGTCTTCTTACCCTGCTGCGCCTGCTGTTTCGATGGGGGCGAACGATGTCAGGATATACCCACAGGGTACAATGCCGCAGCAAACGCCAGCCAGGTCTCCCTACTCGGAAACGCCCCCGCCTTTGCTTTCAGCCGGTGACTTGATCGATCAGCAGTCCCTGCCTGGCTGGATGGCCGGGCAGGCGAGCCAATCCGACCAGCAGTTGAATCAGGCGACATGGCAGGGGGGCCCTGCCTCTCATATTCCTGCAGGAAGAGAAGATAATGAGCAGCAGTCGGGTCTGGCTGCCTCTTCTCTGCTCGACATGAATGCGCTCCCCGCCTGGCTGCGTGAGAATAAGCAAGCTCAGATATATGGCAATCCGGCAAGACAGCAAGAGCAATCCACGAGCAATGGCCTGGCTGCCGGATCGTTGATTGATATGAACGCCTTGCCCGCCTGGCTGCGCTCCGCGGATAGTCAACCTCAAGGGACGACGGGGGGAAATATGCCGCCGACTTTGTATGGCGCGCCTGGTCATATCGAAAGCGCGCGCGTACCCAGCCGTCCTCGCGCTGAGATGGTGCCGCAAGAGCAGAGCGAGGTTGCCGCCAACGTGTTTTCCTCCATGTTAGGGGTGGCATCAACCGCACCTTATTATCCTCCCCCGACTCCTGACGGGCAGCAGAACTTTCAGAATGCGCCTGCTCAAGCCATGCCTTCAATGTCATTACCACCGCCGTATAACAGCAATCAGGGTGTGCCTTCAGCACCTTTCAACGCATTTCCTGCGCAGGGAATGACGCCTGCGGCAGGATATCCAGCCAATCAAAATACGCAAATTCCCTATGCGGCG
>DATGGW010000448.1:0-4521 GCA_035308345.1 Ktedonobacteraceae bacterium
GTGCTGGCCGGGTTAGGCGCGCTATTCTACGCCCTGGTCTTTTCGCTCATTCAACAGATAACCTACTTTTCCAACAATCTGCCCGGCTATGTACAAGATTTACCCACTACCTACGCAAACTTTCAGCTCTGGCTGCTTAAACAGGGTGTACCGCAATCCTCGATAGATAAGGCGCTGGCTACCATTTCTGACCAGGCCAATGCGCTGGCCGTCTCAATTGCCACCAACCTGCTGAGTATCGTGTTGATAGTTACCGATGTGATTGTCAACGTACTGCTGGTCACGGTGTTGAGTTTCTACCTGACCGTTGATGGCAAACGTATCCGCGATAGCCTGGTGAACCTGGCGACCGAGGGGTTTAAGCCGCATGTACACCTGTTTGAGGATGCGTTGAACAAAGTTGTCGGCAATTACATTCGCGGGCAATTAACGCTCGCTGCCATCATAGGAGTGCTGGCCGGGTTGGGGACTTTCTTCCTGGGCATCAACCAGTTCGCGCTCATCATAGGCATGCTGGCTTTCCTCTTCGAGACTATTCCTATGGTGGGTCCTGCGCTGGCCTCGATCCCGGCTATCCTCATTTCGATGCTCCTGCCCGACCCGTTCCCACGTTCATACTGGATCGCGGCCTACTTCGTGGTCATACAGATGATTGAAAGCAATATCCTGGGGCCGCGTATCCTGGGACATGCCGTCGGTCTGCATCCTGTCGCTTCAATTCTGGCGTTGATCGTGGGGGCGCAATTGTTTGGGCCATTCGGCGCGCTGCTTGCTACGCCGGTGGTGGCTGCCTTCTGGGTAGTAATCGCCAGTCTGTATAATTCGTTGCGAGGAAAGCCAGTAGATACCCTGTTGGAGAAAAAGCGATCGCCCTGGATTAGACGGCGCGAGCAACCCGATTCGTCTCTGGCAGGGGATGGCTCTCAGGAGAACAACAAGGCCGGGGAAGCTGGCGCGCAGGACTTGCACGCTCGCGGCGCGGTTGAACCCATCGACGTTTTGCGCCTGGTGCCATACAGAGATGTCTATAAGGATGACAAGGAATCTACTATTCCATAGTGCCGAATGCTTTGCGCAACTCGTCTTCCCCCTCGCGGCTTACCAGCGCTATGATATCGTCGCCGGAGTTGATCTGGGTTTCAGCCGTGGGAAAAATATACTCTTTGTCTCGAATAAGCAGGGTGATGTTGCTGCTGCGCGGCAGGTTGACATCGCGTAAGGCTTTACCAACCACCGGTGAGTCAGCGGGAACACGCACCTCCACGATCTCCAATCCCGCGCTTTTAAGTGTCATGAGTTGGACGAAGCGGGAGCTGGGAAGTTCGGCCTCGATTAGCGAGAGGATGGATTTTGTCGGGCTAACCGTGACGTCGATCCCAAGTTTATAAAAAATTTCGCTATGCTTGGGATTGTTCAGACGAGCAATAGTGCGATTCACATTGAAGCGTTTTTTAGCGACCTGGCAGATCACCAGGTTATCCTCGTCGTCTCCGGTCACGGCGATAACGACGTCCGCGCGGTTTGCGCCTACCTCTTCCATAGTCCTGGCTTCGCAGGCATCACCGCGCAGTACCGCAGGTCCGAGTTCCTCGCTGAGGGTCTGGTAGCGCGACGATCCCTTCTCAAGCAGCAGCACTTCGTGTCCATGGTTGATGAGGTTTTTCGTGAGGTAGTAGCCAATATCGCCGCCGCCGCCAATGATGATATACATAGATGCTCCTCTATTTCTGCTTCTTGTCGGTAATGGCCTCAAAGATTAACTGCGCCCCGACTATAGTTGGACATATCGTTTCCAGCCCAAGTTCGCGATAGGTTTCTTCACGAATGGGATCGTAGATTCTGCAAACGACCTTTTTCACTTTAAATATCTCTTTAGCAATTTGACTGGCCATGATGTTGCGGTTATCGCCATTAGTGACGGCGGCGAATGCATCGGCCTCGCGAATGCCCGCGCGGATGAGAACATCTTCGTCAACGCCATTACCGATAAAGGTCGTGCCTTGAAAGTCTGGGCTAAGGCGTTGCAGTGAGTCGCTGCTAAAGTCGATGACCGAGACGTCATGTCCCAACTTGTCCATCATGTTAGCCAGCCTGGCGCCCACACGTCCGCATCCAAGTATTACTATCTTCACGGGTTGCCTCCTGTAGAGAGTATCCAGGCATGTGCAAGTATCCAGGTATGATGACCGCAAGGGTCGCCGCTACTATATTTCGCCTTTAGAAGTCGCTCCTTTCGCGTATAGTAGTGGCGACCCTTGCGGTCGCCATGTTTTATGCGAGCGACTTTGAACGAGCGACTTATAAATAGCCCTGCCTGCACTCCAGCCGGTTCGTTTTAATCCAGTAGTATTGTATCACGGTTGCTAGAAAGGTTACTATTCACATGTTTCGCCAGAGACGCGGCAGGAAGCTGTAGTGAAGATCGAGTAGAAAAGGGAACCGGGGATGTTTCAGCGCATCTGGGTGATAGACTACACGCTCTACTTCGATTGTGATACCGGTTAATATTACGTAGAAGCACTACAATACTTCATAGTAATGATGGTAACATGAGCAATAATAGTAATGGGGGTAACAGCTATATGCTGAGCATTATTGAAGTTCGCCAGCGCGAGTTGTGGGACACTTTTGTGAATGCGCAGAGCGGGGGGCATTTCTTGCAAAGCTGGGGCTGGGGAACTCTCAAAGCTGGCGCGGGCTGGCATCCATTGCGCCTGGCGCTATGGGATACGCAGCGCGAACAGATTATAGGCGGGGCGCAAATACTGCGCCGCACAGCAGCGCACATGCCGCCGCGTCTGGGGCACCTGGCGTATATCCCCAGAGGGCCGGTGCTCGACTGGTCGCGCCGCGACGATACAAACTCCACGCATATTAGCGCGCTCTTCTTCGCGCAATTGTTACCCTTTCTACGCAGGCAGGGCGCTATCGCATTGCAGGTCGAACTGCCCTTTGAGGTCGGTGAAGAGCATGCTGTGCAGGCATGTGACGCTTTAATGGCTATGCAGTTTCACCCTGTACAGCCGGTTCAACCCATACGCACGATTGTGCTCGACCTTGCAGCCGGCGATGACAGCCTGCTGGCAAATATGAAGGAGAAATGGCGCTACAACATCCGCCTGGCCGGGCGAAAAGGCGTCCAGGTACGTGTGGCGCGCACGCAAGAGGACGTGGAGGCCTGGTATCGACTGCTACAAATTACCGGCCGGCGCGACCATTTTGGCATTCACACCTTCGACTATTACTGGCGGGCATGGCAACTTTTCGCGCCACGCCAGCAAGCACAGTTATTGCTGGCGGAATACGAGGGGCAACTACTGGCCGGTATCTTTGTTGGCTGTATGGCGCGACAGGCCATCTACCTCTACGGGGCGTCGAGCAACGAGCACCGAAATCTTATGCCCAACTATCTGCTGCAATGGGAGGCGATACGCTGGGCCAGGGAGCAGGGCGCGACCTCGTATGATTTCTGGGGCATCCCACAGACCGACGATGCAGGTGAAGCGATGGCCGGGGTGTATCGCTTCAAAAGCGGTTGGGGTGGGCGCATAGTACACTTTGCAGGCAGCTATGAGTATGTTTTCCATCCTCTGCTGATGAGCATGGCACGCAGGATTACGAAATAGCCCGTCATCTATTCATCCTCGTCTATTCACCTCCATCTATTACTCGATCTCCATTCTGTACCGATAGTAATAAACCGACAGAGATAAAAACAACGACGCGGTGTATTTAGAATGGAGAATACCATGCGACACCTGAAAGGTGTACCAAAGAGCAGGCAACGTTTTTTTATGCTGCTGACGTTGCTGGCCCTGGCGGGCTTTGCAGCGCTTTTTGCGCGACAGGGAATGATGGCCAGGGGCGCTGTCAGGCAGAACAATCAACCATCGCACCGGCAAGCGCAGGTAGATGGAGGAAGCTATCTTTATTATACGCTGAAACAATCCACAGACTTTGTGCTGGCGCGCGCCGCGAAAGGCAGCAATGAGCAGCCGCTTGGTGTGCCTCAGGCCGTGGCGCAATTTGGCAATGGCTTTGGCCAACTGGAATCGGATGCCGTATTTTCCATGCAGCTTTCGTCCGATGGAGGCTATCTTGCCATCGACGGTACGAGCGATCACGGCGAGATGGTGTGGGTTTACAATATACAGCAAAATAAGCTCACACTTACACCCGCGAACGTCATGGGGAATTTCCTTCACTGGCTGCCGGGAACCGCGAGCCACGCCTTTTTATACCGGCCTATGTTACCGCTGGGTCCTGACGCGCCTATGGATAGCAATGGCTGGAATCCAGGACTGTGGATAGTGGATGCCGCAACGGGCGCTATTACCAACATTGATATAAATATGCCTTCCGCTTTCCTGGTTGATGCCGCGCCCTCGCCCGATGGTTCGCGCATAGTGTATTCCACGTCTGCAGGTCTGGGATTGGGCAGCGATACCTGGATGATGAATAGCGACGGCAGCCATATTAGCCATTTGTTTAATATCCCGGGCGGAGCGCGTTCAATCGTGG
>DATGGW010000449.1:0-7874 GCA_035308345.1 Ktedonobacteraceae bacterium
CCACCAGGCGCATAGATGGCTCAGGCGGGAAGAGAAACTCTTTTTGCGCGCTGTACTCCTTGAGGATATCGTTTTGCAGCGTGCCGCCCAGCTTCGCCATCGGAAAGCCGCGCTTCTCGGCATTGACGATATACATGGCCCAGATCACCGCAGCCGGGCTGTTTATAGTCATGGAAGTGGTGATTTGATCGAGCGGTAGGCCGTCAAACAGAATTTCCATGTCTGCCAGCGAGGAGATAGCCACGCCGCACTTGCCGAATTCGCCCGCCGCTAAGGGATGATCGGTGTCATAGCCGTAAAGCGTTGGCATATCAAAGGCGGTGGAAAGGCCCGTCTGGCCCTGGGTCAGCAGGTATTTGAAGCGCTTATTGGTGTCCTCGGCAGTGCCAAAACCGGCAAACATGCGCATCGTCCAGGGTTTAGCGCGATACATGGTGGGCTGCACCCCACGCGTGTACGGGTATTCGCCTGGCATGCCCAAATCACGCATATAGTCGTGGTTAGCAATATTCTGCGGCGTATATATGCGATCGACAGGGACGCTGGACGTAGTCATCAGGTTATCGCGTTCGGGTACGCGCTCCTGCGACTTGCGTACCGTCGTCTCCTCCCAGCGCTGCCGCTCAGTCTGCAAATGTGCTAGTTCTTCTTTATCAAACAGGGAACCCTGTTCAAGTTGTTGATAGGCTTTTGGTGTTTTCTGCTCAAGCATGGTCGATGACTCCTCCTCGTTGAGGTGACATATATCATTGGAATCTCCAGGGTTTCATAATTGTATGTGTATTGTATCATATTGAAATTATAGCTATTCCGTCACTCGACGAGGGCCTTCTTCCTATGTTATCCTTCTTTGTAAGAGAAGGAGACGCACATGGAACAAACCACGCGCAACGGCCCGGAT
This sequence comes from Ktedonobacteraceae bacterium, assembly GCA_035308345.1. GTDB lineage: Bacteria > Chloroflexota > Ktedonobacteria > Ktedonobacterales > Ktedonobacteraceae > CF-113. Next base: position 902 of record DATGGW010000449.1, read on the forward strand.
GTTTCATTGACAAGCATAGACGAACAAGTCGCTGCCATACCCGCAGCCGGGCGTGACCTCACGCTTGTCAGCGCGGCGCACGCTGTCATTCATGCCATTTCTGTATTGATGCCTCTGATCTACCCGCTCATTCAGCTAGAATACCACCTGAGCTATACGCAGATCGGGTTGATCGTCGCCATCCCCAACATAGTGGGCGGCTTTCTACAAATCGTCTTTGGCCTGCTCAGTCGCTATATTTTAAGGAAGGTCATGTTAGGCGTGGGGAATATCCTGGTGGGCATCAGCACTTTCTTCACGGGGACAATCGCCGGCTTCTGGTCGTTGATGAGCTGGAGTATGATGTCGCGCATCGCGGGCGCGCCGCAGCATCCTGTCGGCAGTTCCTACCTCACCGACCGCTACGGTCGCAAACGTCATGGCTACGCCCTGGCGTGGCACGTGGCGGGTGGCAATATCGGCACGTTGGCGGTGCCACTGGTCGCGGGTCCGCTGCTCGGCGTATGGGGCTGGCGTCCAGTGCTATATCTGGCCGCGCTTCCCGGTATCCTGGTTGGCATCGCCATTTTGATCCTGGTTGACGAACAAGGCCTGCTGGACAGGCGCTTGAACCAAAATACAGACAATCCACAGAGTCAGGTTGCAGCCGGCGGTGAAAAAGCGCTGAGCGCATTTAAAGCCATGTTCGAGCCGCTGCGCAACCGCACGCTGCTTATCATCATGCTCGTCTCCATCATCGCCGCGGGCGGGCGCGGGCTGGGCAATGTCACTACCTATGTCCCACTCTACTTGCAAAATATCCTGCACTACAATAACACCGTCATCAGTCTGTTGTTTACGCTGCTGCTGCTTGGCAGCGTACTTGGGCCGCTACTTGGGGGACGGCTCTCCGACCTGGTTGGGCGCAAAGCCATGTTGTTCGTCTTCTATGGAGGTTCGGCGCTGACAACGGTGATCTTTCTGATAGTTGCCGCGCCGGGTATGCCTGGCTGGTTACTGCCAATCTCACTGCTGCTGATGGGGTTCGCCGTTTACGCGGAAAGCCCGCTCCTGCAAGCGTACCTGGCCGATACAGCCAGCCAGGCCATGCGCGATGCGGCTTTTGGCCTGTACTTCGCGCTGGCCTTTGGCGTCGGCTCCGCCTGGAGCGCCATCCTGGGTTGGATGATCGACCATTTCGGCTTCGACGCGGCTTTCTGGACCATGGCCCTTTCCTACATTGGAGCGGGCGCGCTCCTGTTCCTCATCCGCCCCTCCAATGAACGCGCCGGGGAGCCACGTCCGTAGTCATGGTAGGGGCCCGGGTGGTTAGGGGCGGGGGTAGTTGGGTGGTGGAGTGGAGACCCTTGCGGTCGCCCTCCCCTTAGTGAGCTACCTTCGAGGCCGCCCATTTAAGCGTTGCCTGATTAGCAGGATTAAGCGTATCAGTGCTGAACAGTAATATGTAGTTCCCTCCTAGATTAAGCGCGCTCTGTATATCGCTTTTTAGCGTATCATGAGTTTGCGAAGTCGCTGCGATTTGTTCTTCCGGGTGCGGCACCAACATATACTGAGAGGGTAACGTGCGTCCTGCCGCCAACCCATTATCCTGCAGCCAGAGTCCGTGCTTAACGGCGTAATTCAGCAGCAGTGCAGCGGTGTAGCCATTTGATTGCTCCATAAACACCTTGTCTGGCATCACGGCCAGAGGAGTTTTAGAAAAGCTCGATTGATAGATGGCCATGATCTGCTGGATAGCGCCCCACCACAGAGCATTTGTATAGCCAATACTATGCCATAAATTCAACTGGTTTGGATTGCTGTTATGCGAATCGGCCTTTGCTTCTCCACCAATACCAAGACTGACATCGATATAAGCAACGTTTGGATTGCCATCATACCTGAGCGCAAAAGCGTGCATGAAAACTTTCAAGTTCGACAGGAAAATTGGGTTCCAGTACTGGGGGAGTATCGAACCATCGGTTTCTGTCACTGAAGAAACGCCGAGTTTGTATACCCACTCTGGAGTCCCGTTTCCTGAGTAAGGACGATACCAACTTGTATAACCGGAAGTAGACACACGAAGAATGATCTTCTTCCCATTATTCGTCCAGGGCTGCATCGCCTTATCTATTGCACTCCAGTCATATACTCCCTTTTGTGGCTCAAGCTGGGACCAGTAAAAGCCCAGGTGCGTTCCCGCCAGGTAAGGGTTATTCGAGTTTTTCGAGGTGTTGCTCGAAGTAAACTGGTAAAGGCCTTTGAAATTTGGATAGGTGGGAGGAGTGGCCGTAGCGGTTGCGGATAACGACTTCGTTTTCCCTCCATTCCGTGAGATTATATTCGCGCCAACGCCTACAATGACTGCCACGAGAAGAAGGCAAATCACGCCGACGGTCAAGATGGCGCGACCTTTGTTCTTGAATTTTCGCATGCTGAGTTCACACCTTTGATTAAACGTACTCTTGAGAAGATCGCTATCTCCAACAGGCAATATTTGAAACTACCAGTTCCATATATCGTCACCCGTTTCTGAATCATTACGGTGCAAAGCTGCAACCTTCTTCATGCGGTCATCAACATCGATCAGCCTCCGCGCAAATAAACGGCGCTAGAATATCCTTCATAGACCAGGTGAAAATCAGGCGGAAAAATGAACCTGCCATTGTCTTTTATTCTCGTTTGATTCTGGTACGTCCCGTCCGCGACAATCCAGATGCGCGCATGCGCGGCAACCACAGCTTGAAAATCATCCTGATTCAGTATAGGAGTGGTGCCAGTAGGAGTATCAGTAATTTCATCACCACTCTCAAAGAGATACAGGGCATGATCGGACGAAAAGAAGTAATCGACCTGGCCAACATAGTAGAGCACAGAGAGAGATGGTGCGAGCGCGATCACGATATCACCCTTGCGCCAATGACTCTGGATATACTTCCCTGCATTGTCGTAATCTGGATGATGACGATAATAAGAAAAACCCGCCACGCGACTGATATTGAAGTTGTAATTGGCGATAGGTAAGGTGGGCAAAATCATGATACAAGCGCATACAAGCCCCGTCGTACATGCCATCATTGTACTTATTACCCTGGGGCGAGCAACCCCATCAGACCTGGCATTTTGCCCCGGCCCTTGCAGCATGGCACAAGAGCGAGCAAACAACCACATGGTGCGGAGGATGCGATACAGGGCGTAAGCGCACATCAAGTAATAGATTGGCAGCAAGGGATAAAAATAGCGATCGGACTGCATGGTAAATACCAGCACGAGCGTCAGCAAAGAAGCAATCAGAAACCAGGCGCAATACTTTGCCCGGCCGTCTGGACGGCGCAATGCCCAGAAACATCCAATGCTCGCAAGCAGTGAATTCAAGGTAATCAACGGCAATTTGGTCGTGAGTGTGCCGTGATACAGCGCCCAGGGGAAGAACAGCAGATCGGTGTAGAACGGAATGCCATCAGCATTCAATTGAATGAATGGCCTCTGACTGCTATCACCTCCAAGCGCGGCAGGATGGCTCAAATTTGTAATCAGTAACTGTGCTACGATGATACTTGCGCCCAATATCCCCGCTATCCACCAGTGCTTCTGACGCAGCGCGGCGAAGTAACGATGCTTCTCATCCCTGCTCGCCACCACTACCCAGAGGAATAGGGCGGGAAAGATGATGAATGATTCCTCGTGACTCAGATAGGTCGCGACCAGGCATGCCACAGCGAAGTAGATCAGACGAACACGTTGGCGCTCTTGCAGCGCCCTGTAGAACAGGTAGACAGTAATCATGGTCAGCAGTTGCGCTTGCTGGTACATGCGCACCTCGCGCCCCCAGCCAAGCGCTAAAGGAGAGAAGGCAAACATGGCCGTTGCCAGTAGCGCAACACGCCGGTTAAAGAAGTAACAACCAGTGCCATAGAGCACCGGTATGCTGGCCAGGTATTCCAGGATGCTGAGTATGCGCGGGGCTCCTCCTTGATCGCCAAAAATCAGCATGTTCAAGGCGAGCGCGTAGGAATACAACTCACCTTTTGCGTAGAGAAAGCCGGAAGGCATAACAGGAATACCATGAGCCAGGATGCCCTTGGCGGCGTAATAGCTGGTTAATTCATCCTGCCAGTAGGGATCATAGGTCAGGTCGTAGGTAATCAGCGGAATGGCTACGAGTATGATAAGCAGCAGCAGCCAATGTTTGCTCAACCAGTTCCCAATGGCTCGTAAGATTTCGTGAGTATGGTATTTATCCGGCACGATCTCCTTTAGCTTAGCTATAATTCTTCCCCTATAAGATGAAATCAGTGTTGCAAGGGTGCGCGAACCACCCTGTACGGCTGTGCCAGTCGCTTCGTAGTAGGGTAGGGGCGCCCCTTGCGGGCGCCCTGGTTCGCGTCGCCCTGCTTGTGGCGCGGCGGCCCTGAAAAGGGTATGGACATGTCGCCAGAGCAGGATAGAGCCGAGTGCTACTAACATGAGAAGTGTTACTCCCCAGAATGCTGTATAAGGAAAAGGCTGAGGTATTTGCGGCTCGAAGGAGAGCGCTGCCAAGAGGGCTTCAAGTGCCAGCGCGGGGAGATAAGCCAGGCTTGTCAACTCAAGGGCGCTGCGGTATGAGGTCTGGTAAAAGTGGTTGATAAGCCATGACATCAGTAACCAGAACAACAAGACTACGGCTATACTATACAGTATAAGCTCAAAAATAAGTGGAACTGAAGTGACCTGTACACTGTGCGTTGTGGTGCTGTCAGGCAGGTAGAACAGACGGTTCGGGCCTGGACGATTGACGAAAATAGGCGCTGACCAGCGAAGCGCTGCATCACTGCCTTGCTCCCATCCCCCAACGGCCTGGAGGGATACATGCCAGCGGCTATCAGGCATTATCCAGGTCGAATGATGCTGCGTGTCGTTGATAAGCATATCCAACGACAAAGAGGCACTGAGACTACTCATCCCGCTCAGCGCGGCGCTTTCCCCTGGGGCCGAGACATGGACGGCGATAGTATTTTCTCCAGCATGCAGGTAGGGCGAAATATCATACACGCCCGATTCAAGCCCATGTCGATGTAGAGAGGACCTCCCTGTGCTTAAATAGTAGGCTAAATCAGATGAGGAAGGCGATGTCTGGCCATTCCAAACCATGAGCAACTGGTTGTTGATAAAAATGCTGGCGGTACCGGTGGCAACAACGCGCAGCCAGGCGCCGCTAACGCCACCAGGCAAAGAGATTTGACGCACAAAGTAGGCATCATGACCAGAGCCGGCGTTCATCCATTGTACGGAAGTGGGCCGTTCATAGACTTGAGGGTCTACGTCCAGCATGGCTGAAGTAGGTGAATACGCCGCGCTCTTGACGGGTGACCAGGAACTACTATCAAACGTGGTTGTTGTCCATACTATGGAATCATTCGAGTCTGTAGAGTTATGGGGATACACAAGATTGGCATCACCAGTTGCCTGCCATCCATTTCCTGTACCATAATACGAGATGGATTGTGCATTCACCATGCCCATATTTAATCGTAACGCTGGCGTTTGCTCATTATTATTGGTAACGCGCACAGCTACAATATTCGTGCCCCGTTGAAGCAGAGAGGTTATACCATACATATAGGCTCGTGTATAATCGCCATTTCTCAAGGCTACAGTATTCGAGCCAACAAAGGCGCCGTTCAGGAAGAGGTAATAACCCTGACTTGCCTGGATAGTTACAAATGCGTCATCCGGCAGCGCGTTCAAATTGATGCCGAAGCGGAAATAAGCCACAGGAGAGTTGCCAGTTGATGCATTGGATACACCAGGTGCGTCGGCAGCCTGTACCCACCTGGCTCCTCCCCAATCGGGGACGAAGCTCTTTTGCTGTGGCACAAGAAAGTATTGATACGCAAACCAGCTCATTCCCAGGCAAGCGAGCAAAAGCCAGAGCCAGGCTACGCGATGCAGGCTGGCGCGCAAACCAGGGCGGCGCAAACCAGGGCGGGGACCAAGGGCTGAGGGCCAGGACCCGCCCGTACCCTGTACGGCTGCGCCAGGCTCTATGGTAGTGATCATGTTCATCGTTCTTCCTTACATCCTATACCGGACATCTACAAGAGGTGGCTCTACATTTCGCGCCGCCCTGGATCTCACCGAATGCCTGACAACTCTTCACGAGCGGTATTATTCCAGTAAGCGGGGTCTGATGCTATGGCCTCTAACAGCAGGGTTCGTTCATCGCTATAATTGCCTTGCCCGGCGTCACTCAATGCCAGGTAGGTATACGCCGACGAAAGAGTATCAGGGTTGGCGCTCATGCTGGTGACCTGGAGCATCTGCGCTCTACACTCTGCATAATTATGCAGGTCATAGTTGATACGCCCGATCATATAGTGACTATAGACATTGCCACTATCAACCGATGACAGCACCTCCAGCCAGGACAGAGATATCTCGTCATTCTTTTGCTCTAATGCAGGGGTAACGGGGATAATGTTGAAGCCACCACCGGTAACGTTACTTAAAGGCCGCGTATTTTCTATCAATTTTTCGAGCAAGTTGCTCATCTCATCTCTTACCCAGGAGGCGCTGTCATGCGACTGCCAGGCGGTCAGGAGTTCTTGATAGGCATTCAGACTGGCTTTCTGCTGAAGATAGGTAGCAGCGAGATAGAGCTGGCTTTCATTGTTTTGCTGGCCGGGTTGTACGTAATACAAAGCTTGCCCTCGTTCAATGTGGTACCAGGCCATTTGATCCAGCTCAGGATTCAAGAAAACCGCTCTATCCAGCCACGTTAATGCCTGCGCATAGTTTCCTTGCGCGAGTAATGCTTTGGCTTGATACTCACAAACGACCGCTGCCGGTGCGCGTCCGCATACAACCAGAAGCGCGAGAATAAGGAGCAGCCAGCCGGTGAGACGAGGGCGGGGCTTGTCCCCGCCCCTACCCTGTACGGCTGCGCCAGCCGCTTCGTAGTAGGGTACGGGCGTCCCTTGCGGGCGCCCTGACACTGCACCACCACCCGACC